>NZ_JBSFQL010000039.1:0-35235 GCF_053588675.1 Gordonia sp. NPDC003422 | reverse complement strand
ATCCCACCAAACCGCCTAGCATTCAACATGACTCGTTGATCACCACGCGTGATTCCACGCCGATCCGAAGTCCACCACTCCACGGGGCACTACCCAAACCCATGTTGCAGACGTGCGCAAAGTGGTCGCTGGCCCGAGTTGACCAGTTGGTGCGCGAGGGGGGACTTGAACCCCCACGTCCGTAGACACTGGAACCTAAATCCAGCGCGTCTGCCAATTCCGCCACTCGCGCATGACCCAGATGTGGTCGAGGCAACCCTACCGCCCGTGTGACGATCGGTGCAGGCCAGGTACCGTCGTGGGTATGTCCACGTCGCCGCGCCGCACCCATCGGCCTGCACTCATCGTGCTGGTCGCGGTCGCCGCGCTGGCGTGTTTGGCGCTCGCGTGGTGGCAGTGGGACCGCTACGAGTCGTCGTCGGGGACGGCGCAGAACCTCGGTTACGCGTTGCAGTGGCCGGCGTTCGCCGTCGCGGTCATCTACGCCTACCGCCGCTTTGTGGTCCTGGAACGCGCCCCCGAGGAGGAGCGCACATCGGCCGCCCGAAGCAAGGGGGCGACCGAGATCCCCGATGGGTTGCTCCCCAAACGGCCGACGACGCCCAGCGCCTCGTCGTTGTCCAATCCCCCAGACGCCGGCGAGGACAAGGTTCTCGCCGACTACAACCGCTACCTCGCCGAACTCGACTCCCGCGATGATGTGCACGAGAAGGGCCCCCTGTGAACAACCCAGCCACCGAGACAGCCCAGCCCGACGGGACGACGGCACCCGTCGAGAAGGTCAAGGGTGCGCTGCTTCGCTACCGGGTGCTGGCCTGGATCACCGGTCTGTGGCTGCTGCTGCTCGTCGCGGAACTGATCCTCAAGTACGGGTTCGACAACGACTCGCTCGACTTCGTGCCGATCGTCCACGGCTGGGTGTACTTCGCGTATCTGATCTGCATGGTCGACCTCGCGATGAAGGTGCGTTGGCCACTCGGCAAGTCACTGCTCACCGCGATCGCGGGCACGATTCCGTTCCTGTCCTTCTGGTTCGAGCATGTACGCACCAAGGAAGTAAAGGCGCAGTTCAACCTCTCCTAAGGGCGTCGCAGCGCTCCATTCACCGCGATCGGGCTCACTGGGCCGGTGCGGATCGTCCAACTCGCGAACTTCTACGGCGCCCGGTCCGGCGGTCTGCGCACCGCCATCGACCGATGGGGCGCCGGTTATGTGTCGGCCGGCCACGAGGTGGTGCTGGTGGTGCCCGGTCAGGAGCGCGACGAGGAAGTCTTACCGTCAGGCGTAGTGCGGATCACCGTTCCCGCACCGCGGATTCCGTGCTCGGGCGGCTACCGACTGGCGTCGGCTCGCAGGGTCGCCGATGTGCTCGGTTACTTGCGCCCCGATTCCATCGAGGTGTCGGATCGGTTGACGCTGCGCGGCTTCGGCCGGTGGGCCAGGCGGCGCGATGTGCACGCGACGATGGTGTCGCACGAGCGATTCGACCGCCTGCTCGGCCAGGTGATGCCCGACGCGGCCGCGCGTCGACTCGCTGACCGCGCCAACGCCGACATCGCACGATCCTTCGACACCGTGGTCTGCACCACCGGATTCGCCGCCGCAGAGTTTGAACGGGTCGGTGCGGGTAACCTCGTCCGCGCGCCGCTCGGCGTCGATCTCGACGTCTTCGACCCGCGCCACCTCGACCCCGATCTGACCACCCGCTGGACCGGTGGCACCGGCACCCTCATCGCGCATTGCGGCCGGTTGTCGGTGGAGAAGCGGGTCGACCGCAGCATCACCGCCGTCGGGCGCCTGCATCGCAAGGGTGTACCCGCTCACCTCGTGGTGGCCGGTGACGGCCCGATGCGCGGACCGCTCCACAGCGTGGCACGCGGTTTGCCGGTCACCTTCCTCGGGCACCTGAGCGACCGCCACCAGGTGGCCTCACTCCTGGCCAGCGCCGACATCTCGCTCGCGCCCGGACCGCACGAGACGTTCTGCCTCTCCGCGCTCGAGTCGCTGGCGGCCGGTACGCCGGTGGTCGGATCCCGGTCGTCGGCGGTCGCGGGTCTGGTCGACGACACGTGCGGTGCACTGTCGGAGAACTCCGGCGCCGGGTTCGCCGACGCCATCGAACAGGTGCTGACGCTGCCGCAGGCCGACCGCGAACACGCAGCACGCGCGCGGGCGTTGCAGTATCGCTGGCCGGATTCGGTGGCGCGGATGCTCAAGGTGCACGGCGCGCTGATGGCTGGTTGATCCTGACGGGCTCCGGGACCAACGGCGCGCGTCCGTGGTCGCGGACATGGTCGGCTCGCCTGTGGTTCGACACGCGTCGAGCTCGCAGGCTCGCACGTCGCGGCTCAACCAGCGGGGTGGTACATCTCGATCAGGAGGTGGCGGCAGCCAGATCACGAAGCGCAGGAACCAACTGCGCCAACGCTTTTCCGCGGTGACTCAGGGAGTCCTTCTCCGCGGGCGACAACTCCGCCGACGACCGGCCCTGGGCCACAGCATCATCCGGCGCGAACAGCGGGTCGTAACCGAAACCGTTGGCGCCCTGCGTGGTTCGCAGAATCCGACCACGCCACTCGCCGCGGACCACCACCTGCGAGCCGTCCGGAAAGACCAGCGCACATGCCGAAACGAACCCGGCGCCGCGTCGGTCGTCGGGCACATCGCCAATCTGCGCCAGCAGGAGTTCGTTGTTGGCAGCGTCGTCGCCGTGGCGTCCCGACCACCGCGCGGACAGCACCCCGGGCATGCCGCCCAGCGCGTCCACCGAGATTCCGGAATCATCTGCGAGACACGGCAATCCGGTGGCGCGAGCACCTGACGACGCTTTGATCAGCGCGTTCTCCTCGAAGGTCGCGCCGGTCTCGGGTTCCTCCGGGAACTCGGGTACCGCGTCGAGCCCGATCACGTCGAGACCGGTGATCCCGGCCGCGTCGACAACCCGCTGCAGTTCGGCGAGCTTCTTACGGTTTCGACTGGCCAGCAGCAGTGTGGGCACGACGAATCAGATCCTCACGACTTGTCCGGCAGCTCACCGGGATACGGCGCGGCCAGTACCTCGCGCTGGGCGGCGAACAGTGCGTCGGTGCCGACGGCCGCCATGTCCAGCAGGGAGTCCAGGGTGCTGCGGGCGAAGGTCGCGCCCTCGCCGGTCCCCTGCACCTCGACCAGGGTGCCCGCATCGGTGGCCACGACGTTCATGTCGACCTCGGCCCGCGAATCCTCTTCGTACGGAAGGTCGAGCCGGACCCGACCGTCGACGACGCCGACGCTCACCGCGGCGATCGCACAGGACAGCGGCTGCGGATCGCTGAGCCGACCGGCCGCACGCAGCCACTCGACCGCATCCGCGAGGGCGACGTACGCGCCGGTGATCGCAGCCGTGCGCGTGCCGCCGTCGGCCTGCAGCACGTCACAGTCGAGGGCGATGGTGTTCTCGCCGAGCGCACCCAGATCGATGCACGCGCGCAGTGAACGTCCGACCAGGCGGCTGATCTCATGGGTCCGGCCACCGACCCGGCCCTTGAC
This sequence comes from Gordonia sp. NPDC003422, assembly GCF_053588675.1. Lineage (NCBI taxonomy): Bacteria > Bacillati > Actinomycetota > Actinomycetes > Mycobacteriales > Gordoniaceae > Gordonia > Gordonia sp. NPDC003422. The sequence goes on along the minus strand of NZ_JBSFQL010000039.1, from coordinate 31,707 downwards.
CGACTCGCGCGACGACCGCTCGTGCGTCGCCGCCGGCAGCATCGCGTACTCGGCGGTCAGCCAGCCCAGTCCCGAACCCTTGCGCCAGCGCGGCACACCTTCGGTCACGCTCGCCGTACACATCACTCGCGTTTGACCGAACTCCACGAGGACCGAACCCGCAGGATGCGAGGTGAATCCCCGGGTGAAGGAGATGGGACGCAGTTCGTCGTCGGCTCTGCCGTCAGCTCGTGTGGTCACCCGAACAACTGTAGGTGGTCACGCACCGACGTCGATGACGCGGCCCTGCCGCATCAGCTGGATCGGTCCGGAGTACGTGCGGTGGGCCTCGGCCACCACCGCATCGACGTCGGTCCACGGTGCGATGTGGGTCAGGGCGAGCGCCTTCACGTTCGCCTTGGTCGCCGCCTCGCCGGCCTCGATGCCGGACAGATGCAGGTGCGGGGGCCGCTCAGAGGGCGCGTGCGTCCACGTCGCCTCGCACAGAAAGAGGTCGGCGCCGTCGGCGAGTTCGATGAGTTCGTCACACATGGCGGTGTCACCGCTGAACGCGAGCACCTCACCGTCGGGTCCGGTGACACGCAGCCCGAACGTCGACGGCGGATGGTCGACCTCGAAGGCGCGGAAATGCATGCCGCCGAGCGTCACCTCCATCGCGTCGTGCCATTCGTGCACGTCGAAGGTGTCGGTGATGTCGTCGACCTGGCCCGGGAATTCCGACGATCCCGCACCGATTCGCATCGCAGTTCCGGGCGGACCGTAGAGCGGCGCCTTGTCGATGGCAGCATTCGGCTCGACCATGCAGCTCGGCGCATAACGACGCCAGACGAGCATCGCGGGCAGATCCATGCAGTGATCTGCGTGCAGGTGGGACAAGACCACGGCGACATTCTTCGGATCGGTCACTCGTTGGAGTTCGCCGAGGACACCCGGACCGCAATCCATCAGCACGGGTTGTTCCCCGGGTACCGAGAGCAGGTAGCCAGAACAGGCCGCTCCGGGCCCGCCCACACTTCCCGAACATCCGAGGACCGTCAGACGCATACGCCTACCATGCCATGCCGGTCGGATCGGGAGACCACATACGGGTCACAAGTCCAACTCGAGTGGTGACTCCGGGCTCGACCTCAGACGTGCTCGACGTGACCGATCGCCGGGCCGAGGAACCTGGTCGACAGCTTGGCGAAGAACTCGGGATCGCCGGTCGCCTGGAAGATGCGATCGGCGGTGCGGTCGGAATGCGAATGCAGGAGGTCGGCTTCGGTGAGGACGCGGAACAGGTCCTTGGCGGTCTCCTCGGCGCTCGACACCAAGGTCACCTCGTCGCCCATGGCGAGCTGGATGACGCCCGAGAGCAGCGGATAGTGCGTGCAGCCGAGGACAACGGTGTCGACGCCCGCTTCTTGCAAGGGTTCGAGGTAGCCCTGCGCGAGGCCGAGGATCTGCCGGCCGCTGGTGATGCCGCGCTCGACGAAGTCGACGAACCGCGGACACGGAACCGCGGTGATGACCGCGTCGCGGGCCGCCGCGAACGAGTCCTGATAGGCGCGTGACGCGATGGTCGCCTCGGTGCCGATGACGCCGATGCGGCCCGTCTTGGTGGCCACCACGGCCCGACGCACCGCCGGGAGCACGACCTCCACCACCGGGATCGGCGCATAGCGTTCGCGTGCATCCCGCAGGCAGGCGGCCGACGCGGTGTTGCACGCGATGACGATCGCCTTGACACCGCGTTCGGCGAGGTCATCACCGATCGCGAGAGCGTGCTTGCGGATCTCCGGGATGGTCAGCGGACCGTAGGGGCCGTTGGCGGTGTCGCCGATGTAGATGATGTCTTCGTCGGGCAGCAGGTCGATGATCGCGCGCGCCACGGTCAGTCCCCCGACCCCCGAATCGAACACCCCGATCGGTGCCTCGCGAGATGCTCCGGCGGCTATGACGCCACCCCCGGCGTGGTCGGTGTGGCCCGCTTGCGGCGTTCCCGTTCACCGAGGAACCAGGCGGCGAGCACGCCGCCGATAGCGCCGAAGAGATGCGCCTGCCACGACACCGTCGGATCGGTCGGCAGCACTCCCCACAGGATGGAGCCGTAGATCAGGAACAGCACCGCACCACCGAGGATCTGCCAGAGGTCGCGATTGAACAGGCCGCGGATCAGCAGGAAGGTCAGCCAGCCGAAGATGATGCCGGACGCGCCGACCGTGATCGTGTAGGGCGGCGCGAACAACCACACACCCAGACCGGACACGACCCACACGATGCCGGTCACGACGAGGAACCGCTGCGTCATCAGCAGTAGGAAGCACAAGACGACGCCCGGAATCAGGTTGGCGAACAGATGCGCCCAGTCGGCATGCAGCAGCGGTGCCCAGATGATGCCGTCGAGGCCGTCGACCTCGCGCGGCTCGATCCCGTTGTCGTCGAGGTCGAATCGGGTGGCCGCGTCGATGGCCTCGATCACGAACAGTCCCGCGACGATGCACACGGTGATGATCGCCGAGCGCAACCACAGTGGCTTCGACGTCGGTGCGGGCGCTTGCCCGTACGGCGCGGGGTAGGTCATCTGCAACACTTTCTCGCCGGCTCGGACCGCGGTTTCCCCTAGGCCCAGAGCTGGCCTTCGAGGGCCTGTTCTGCGTCGTCCAGGCTACCTTCGTATGCGCCGGTCGACAGATACTTCCACCCCGCGTCGGGCACCACGAACCCGATGTCGGCACGCTGCCCCGCCTTCAGCGCACGACGTCCGACGCCGCGCGCGGCCTGCAGGATCGCGCCCGTGGAGATGCCGGCGAAAATCCCCTCCTGCTCGATCAATTCACGCACCCGGGCCACCGCGTCGACGCCCTGTACCGAGAAGCGTCGGGTCAGGACGGTGTCGTCGTAGAGTTCGGGAACGAAACCCTCGTCGATGTTGCGCAGACCGTACACCTCGTCGCCGTATCGCGGTTCGGCAGCGACGATCTCGATGTCAGGCTTAAGCTCGCGGAGGAATCGGCCGACGCCCATGAGGGTGCCGGTGGTGCCGAGCCCGGCGACGAAGTGGGTGATCTCGGGCAGGTCGGCATACAACTCCGGACCGGTGCCCTCGTAGTGCGCGGCGACGTTGGCGGCATTTCCGTACTGATAGAGCATCACCCAGTCGGAGTGTTGCGCCGCAAGATCTTTCGCCATCGCGACCGCCGTGTTGGAGCCACCGGCGGCGGGTGACGAGATCACCTCGGCGCCGAACATGCGCAGCAAAGAGCGCCGTTCCTCCGAGGTGTTCTCCGGCATCACGCAGATGAGGTGGTAGCCCTTCAGCTTGGCCGCCATGGCCAGGGAGATCCCGGTGTTACCGCTGGTGGGTTCCAGGATCGTCGACCCGGGGCTCAGCAGTCCGTCACGTTCGGCCTGCTCGATCATCCGCAAGGCCGGGCGGTCCTTGATGGATCCGGTCGGATTGCGGTCCTCCAACTTGGCCCACAACCGGACGTGCGGGACGCCGTCGGGATCGCTCGGATCGGAGTCGTCCCATCGGGGCGAGAGCCGCTGCAATCCGATCAGCGGGGTGTGACCGACCGAGTCGATCAGTGATTCGTATCGGGCCACGCCTCAGCCACCGGCCACCGCGGGCAGAATGGTGACCTCGTCACCCTCGTCGATCGTGGTCTGCAGTCCGCCCGAGAAACGGACGTCCTCGTCGTTGACGTACACGTTCACGAAGCGATGCAGTTTGCCGTCGGCCACCAGACGTTCTTTGAGACCCGGGTTGGCGGTCTCGAGGTTGTCGATCAGCTCGGCGAGCGTTGCGCCGCTGCCGTCGACGCGCTTGGCGCCCCCGGTGTGCGGACGCAGGATGGTGGGAATGGACACCGTGACAGACATGGTTCAGCTCCTGATCTCGATGGGTTCTTCGGTGACCACGCCGTCGACGATGCGATAGCTGCGAACCTCGGCGGTGTCGGGTTCACGCGTGGACACCAGCACGTAATGGGCGTTGGGCTCGCTGGCGTAGGAGATGTCGGTGCGGCTCGGATACGCCTCGGTCGCGGTGTGCGAGTGGTAGATGACGATCGGTTCCTCGTCCTGCCGGTCCATCTCGCGCCACACCTTGAGTTGCTCGCCCGAATCGAATCGGTAGAACGTCGGCGACCGCTCGGCATTGACCATGGCGATGAACCGCTGCGGCGTATCGCTGCCCTCGGGCCCCGCGATCACGCCACAGGCCTCGTCGGGATGGTCGGCACGAGCGTGTTCCACCATCGCATCGACGAGATCCTGGCCGATCCTCAGCATGCTCTGACGTCTCCCAACCCGGCTGTCGCGACCCCTGGACAGGGCCATCGGTGAAGGTTCAACACCGATTCCAGCCACCCTATTCCGGTGGTGCGAACGCCGACGGGGCGACGTCGCGGTATGCGGGCAGCCCGGCCAGCGACGTCGCCGACACCACGGCATCGACGATCGCGCGCTGTACCACCTCGGCGGCATGCCGGCACACCTCGCTCAGCACCGCGACCGCCGGGTACATCCCGGGCGGCACCGGGACCTGCTCGTCGGGCGGGGCTACGCCGCCAGTCGACACGGCGAACACGGTGTCACCGTCGAGCGGCGAGTGCGCCGGCCGGATCGCGCGGGCGAGACCGTCGTGCGCGGCCATCGCGACCCGGCGGGTCATCGCGGCATCGAGATCCGCGTCGGTGGCGACCACACCGATCGTCGTGTTCAGCACGGTCGACTTCTCCGCGAGTTCCGCCAGCGTCGCAACCTCGGCGGACACCGGGGGTCGCAAACCCCACTGGTTCAGCGCCGCCTCGGTTGCATCCCAAGGCAATCCGGTCTCGGGGTCGAGAACCGCACCGACCGGGTTGGCCACCATCAGGGCGCCGACGGTGACACCGGCGGCCGGGCCGTCAGCGATGCGGACCGCGGCCGTCCCGACCCCGCCCTTGAGCGCTCCGGCCCGAGCGCCGGTCCCGGCACCCACGCTTCCGACCTCGAAGTCGACGGCGGCAGCGGTCGCTGCCCGCGCGCCGAACTCCGCGTTGGGCCGGGCATGCCATGCACCAACGGGAAGGTCGAAGATGACGGCTGCCGGGACGATCGGCACGACGCGAACTGCCCCGTCGCTTCGCTCGCCCGTGTGCTGTGCTTCATCCATCACCAGCCCGGCGCCCTCGTACTCGAGGACCGACATCACCCCGTCGGCAGCCGCGAGGCCGTAGGCACTGCCGCCCGTGAGCACGATGGCGTGCGCGGTCTGCACGGTGTTCGACGGGTCGAGCAGGTCGGTCTCGCGAGTGCCGGGCCCGCCGCCGCGGACGTCGACGGCCACCATCGGCACCCGATCGCCGACGCCCGACAGCCGAACCACTGTCGTCCCGGTGGCCCAACCCGCGGCCGACTCGATGCGGTGATGATGTCCGACGCCGAGCCCGACGACGTCGGTGATCCGGTCACCCTCACGGCTCCGTGACATCAGCAACCCCGCGTCATCGGTGACCCGCCATCAGCGACCCGACATCAGCGACTCGACCAGCAGATCCTGCATCACCGTGAGCCAGTGGTAGACGTCGAGATGCGCTGCATGGGGATGGTCCGGCGGCAACTGGTCGGGGGTGTCCTCGGAGATCCCGAGCATCGCGCCGAGTGCGAGTCGCACGTCGTTGAGAGCGGTCAGCCACTCACCCGCCTGCGCCTCGGTCAGGGCGATGTCACCACCACCGTCGGGCAGTGTCTCCAGGACCACCTGCGCGGCAGCCAACTTCGCGTCGATGATCTTGGGCTCGTTGACGCTGCGCAACGCGGCATTGAGCTCACCGTTGACGACATCGGCGGACAATTCACGATCCTGATCGGGCCGGTGGAAGTCGGGCAGGAGTCGCCCGAGTGTCGCATCGCGGGGCGCATCGACATGCCCGGTGCGGATGCCGGTCAGCTCGCCCAGATCGTCGCGCGGCGCGCTGTCCATCCGTTCGTCGAGGAGGTCACACATCGAGTTGACCATCGACGCGAGGAGTTCGGCCTCGTGGGGATCGAGTTGAGAACAGATGCGCACGCCTGCTCCGCGCCCCTTGCGCTTCCACGTTCGCACGTTGCTCAGAATCTCCGGATCAGATCGGGTCGATCACGAATCACGCTGCATGGTGGCCCACAGACCGGCCGCATGAAGTTTACGAACATCCGTCTCCACCTTGTCACGATCGCCGGAGGACACCACGGCCTTGCCCTCGGTGTGCACCTGCATCATGAGCTGATTGGCCCGGGACTCGGAGTAGCCGAAGATCTTCTGGAAAACGAACGTCACATAGCGCATGAGGTTGACCGGGTCGTCCCACACGATCGTCATCCAGGGGCGGTCGAGACCGGCCTCGCCGTCGGCGACCTCCGGCTCGACAACCGCGGTGCCGGTGCCTGGTACGGGCGTCGTGCCTCGGTCGCTGCGCGCGGCGCGAGGGGTAGCCTCGTCCGCACGAGTTTCGTCAGGCGACATACGAATAGGGTAAGCGATTGTGAGCATCGACAACACCGCCCTGCTGACCGATCAGTACGAGCTGACCATGGTCGCCGCGGCGTTGGCGCAGCCCGTCGCGCACAAGAGCTGCGTGTTCGAGGTGTTCGCCCGCCGCCTCCCCGATGGACGGCGCTACGGGGTGGTCGCGGGCACCGGGCGGGTCATCGACGAACTCGCCAACTTCCGCTTCGGCGACGACGAGATCGCGGTCGTCGAGAAGTTCCTGGACGCCGACACGGTGGCCTGGCTGCGTGACTACCGATTCTCCGGCGACATCGACGGATACCGCGAGGGCGAACTGTACTTCCCCGGGTCCCCGATTCTGACCGTCCGCGCGAGTTTCGCCGAGGCCGTTCTCCTGGAAACCCTGATCCTGTCGATCCTGAACCACGACAGCGCGATCGCGTCGGCCGCCGCCCGAATGGTCAGTGCCGCCGGGTCGCGCCCGATCATCGAGATGGGATCGCGCCGTACCCACGAGCGCGCCGCTGTCGCGTCGGCCCGCGCGGCCTACATCGCCGGTGTTGCCGCGACCTCCAACCTCGAGGCAGCTCGGCGCTTCGGCGTTCCGAGCGCGGGCACCGCCGCGCATGCCTTCACGCTCGGTTTCACCGGCCCCGACGGCCCCGACGAGAAAGCCGCCTTCGCGGCGCAGATCGCCGCGCTCGGCGTCGGCACCACGCTGCTGGTGGACACCTACGACATCACGCAGGGCGTGGGCAACGCGGTCGAGGTCGCCGGGACCGAACTGGGCGCGGTGCGCATCGACTCCGGAGACCTCGGAGTGCTTGCTCGCCAGGTGCGCGACCAACTCGACGATCTCGGCGCCACGAACACCAAGATCGTCGTCTCCGGCGACCTCGACGAGTACGCGATCGCGTCGTTGCGCGCCGAGCCCGTCGACACCTATGGCGTTGGCACGTCGCTGGTCACCGGCAGCGGCGCCCCGACCGCAGGGATGGTCTACAAACTCGTCGAGGTCGACGGCGTTGCGGTGGCAAAGCGATCCAGCCACAAGGAGTCTCGCGGTGGCGCCAAGCGCGCCGCGCGGGCTGCGCGGGCGTCGGGCACCATCGTGGAGGAAGTCGTGTACCGCGCGGGGGAACCGCGACCGGCCCTCGAGGGTCTAAACCTGCATGACCTACAAATTCCCCTCGTCCGGGGTGGCGAGCCCGTCGCCGGGCTGCCCAGCCTCGCCGATGCCCGTAAGCACCTCGCGGACGGTCTGGTGAGTCTGCCGTGGGAGGGCCTGGGCTTGTCCCACGGCGATCCCGCCGTCGCCACACGATACGAACTCGGCTGAGGAGGCAGAGCAGATGCCCGATTCCGACCCCCACGACCACCCCGCGGATGCTCTGATCGTCGTCGACGTGCAGAACGACTTCTGCGAGGGCGGCGCGCTCGGCGTCAACGGCGGTGCCGCCGTCGCCGGTGCCATCACCACGTTGCTGCCCGAGTACCGCACGGTCGTCGCGACCCGCGACTACCACATCGATCCGGGTGAGCATTTCTCCGATTCGCCCGACTATGTCGACACCTGGCCGCCACACTGCCGCGTCGGCACCGACGGCGTCTGGTTCCATCCGTCCTTCGACGCCGAGAAGGCCCACAAGGTGTTCTCGAAGGGCGAATACAGCGCGGCCTATTCGGGTTTCGAAGGGGCGTCCGACGACGGTCAGACGCTCGCCGACTGGCTGCGCCGCCACGGGATCGAGAGTGTCGACGTCGTCGGCATCGCCACCGATCATTGTGTTCGCGCCACCGCGCTCGACGCGGCGAAGGCGGGGTTCCGCACTCGCATCCTGCTGAACTTCACCGCCGCGGTGGCCCCGGAGACCACGAAGTCCGCGCTCGCCGAACTCCGCGCGGCAGACGTAGCCCTCGTCGGCGATCTCCTCTACGACGGAGCCGGCCGAGTTTGACCAACCGCGAGTAGAACCGGACGACACAGCCCACATGTCGAACACACCTCCGGCGACCACGCTGCTCGATGCTGCCGTCACCGCCCTCAACGGCCGTCGCCGCGACGGCCAGGTCGCGATGGCCTCGGCCGTCGCGCACGCCATCGACACCGGCGAACACCTCGCCGTCCAGGCCGGCACCGGAACCGGAAAGTCCCTGGCCTACCTCGTTCCCGCGATCCGGCACGCCGTCGAAAGCGGCCGCACCGTGGTGGTCTCGACCGCGACGATCGCCCTCCAACGGCAACTCATCGAGCGCGACCTGCCGCGCCTGGCCGCCGCCCTGGCGAAACCACTCGGCCGGGAGCCGACCTTCGCCATCCTGAAGGGGCGGTCGAACTACCTGTGTCTCAACAAAATTCATGCCGGCACCGCGGACGAGCCGGATGTCGAGCTGTTCGACCCGTTCGAGTTGTCACGCACCGGGCGCGAGGTCACCCGCCTGCGCGAGTGGAGCAGCGACACCGAGACCGGCGATCGCGACGACCTCACCCCCGGTGTCGCCGACCGCGCGTGGCGTCAGGTCAGTGTGTCCGCCCGCGAGTGCCTCGGCGCCGGCAACTGCTCCTATGGCGAAGACTGCTTCGCCGAGAACGCCCGACGCCGCTCGGGGAAGGTCGACGTCGTCGTCACCAACCATGCGCTGCTCGCCATCGACGCCACCAGCCCGGCCAGCATCCTCCCCGAACACGACGTGGTGATCATCGACGAGGCGCACGAACTCGTCGATCGGATCACCTCCGTGTCCACCGCCGAGGTGTCGGCCGCGGTGGTCGCCGCGGTGGCGCGCCGCTGCGGCAAGCTCGTCGACGAGGAGACCGCCGATGCCCTCATGGGGGCCGGCGATCAACTCGGCGAGTTGCTCGCCGACGCACCGCACCGGCAGTGGATGGGTCTGCCCGCTTCGGCGGCCGCGGTGCTCGTGTCCCTGCGAGACCGACTGTGGCAGACGCGCACCGCGATCGGACCGGTACGGATGAGTGGGTCGAGTGACGAGTCGGCGGCCGCCGCCCGCTCGGCGGCGCTGACCTCGCTCGACGAACTGCACGACACCATCGTGCGGCTTCTGGGGGCATTCGACGAACCCGACGAATCGAAGCGACGTGACGTGGTGTGGGTCGCCGAGGAACGCGTCGGACGCTCGGCCGCCGCCGAATCGCGCTCGGTGCTGCACATCGCGCCGCTGTCGGTCGGCGGACTGCTGCGCGCGACCCTGTTCGCCAAGGCGACCGTGGTGCTGACCTCCGCGACACTGACGATCGGCGGCAACTTCGACGCGCTGGCCGCGACCTGGGGTCTGCCGGCCGCCGGTCGCGGCACCGACACGCCGGCCCCGGTCAACGATGTCACGGCTTCGGGCCGGGCCGTCCCGGCCGACAGTGATTTCGGTCGACCGGACTCCGGCCGGTGGACGGGACTCGACGCGGGTTCGCCGTTCGACTATCCGCGCTCGGCGATCCTCTACGTCGCCAAGCACCTGCCGCGGCCCGGACGCGCAGGCATCGCCGACTCCACGATGGACGAACTCGCCGCCCTCGTCGACGCGGCCGGCGGGCGCACCCTGGGCTTGTTCTCGTCGATGCGAGCGGCCCGGGAGGCCGCCGAGGCCATTCGCGAACGATGCGCGCATCCGGTCCTCTGCCAAGGCGACGACACCACCTCGTCGCTGGTCCGCAGATTCGCCGAGGACCCCGAGACCTGCCTGTTCGGCACCTTGTCGCTTTGGCAGGGGGTCGACGTCCCGGGCCCGTCGCTGAGTCTGGTGATCATCGACCGCATTCCCTTTCCGCGACCCGACGATCCGCTGCTCACGGCCCGCCAGCGCGCTGTCGATGCCCGGGGCGGAAACGGCTTCCTCTCGGTGGCCGCCAACCACGCCGCGCTCCTGCTCGCCCAGGGCGCGGGACGTCTGCTGCGGTCGGTCGACGACCGCGGCGTCGTCGCCGTGCTCGATTCCCGCCTTGCCACGGCAGGCTATGGCGGCTACCTCATGGCGTCGCTGCCGCCGTTCTGGCGCACCACGGATCCGAAGACGGTCCGGTCGGCGCTCCAACGTCTGAAGGCCTGACGACGAGACAAACTCCGCTGCGGGGCACTAAGTTTGTACTCGGTGATACCAACGCAGGTGAGACCAGCAGAGCGCCCACGCGAGACACGGGAGCTGACGAAAGGAGGCCCCGAGTGATCGGGCGGATGGGTATCGACGACATCCAACCCCTCGTCTCGGCCGGGCAGCATCCCGCCAAAGCGGTTGTGGGCGAACTGATTCCGATCAGCGCCACCGCATGGCGGGAGGGCCACGACGCGATCGGGGTGACCCTGCACATCGAGACCCCGCGGCGCGACACCCTCGACATCCGAATGTCACCGTGTGTGGAGCCAGATGTCTACAACGCGGCCTTCGTCCCCGACACCGTCGGATTCTGGGCGTTCCGCATCGAGGCGTGGAGCGACTCGTACGCCACCTGGCGTTCGGCGGTCCTCAAGAAGGTCGGCGCAGGCCAGAGCGCGGCCGACCTGGCCAACGACCTCGAGACGGGTGCACGGGTACTCGAGACGGCCGCCAACCTGGTTCCCCCGGACGCGACCGACCTGCTCGCCGACGCGATCCGCGACCTGCGGTCACAGCGCCGCCGAGTGGAGAACCGGGTAGGTCTCGCCGTCTCCGACGAGATCGTCGAACTCCTCACCACATACCCCGTGCGCGAACTGATCACCAAGAGTCGGACCTATCGCGTGTGGGCCGATCGGCGTCGGGCGCTGGTCGGCTCCTGGTACGAGATGTTCCCGCGTTCAACGGGCGGCTGGGACGGTGAGGGCAAACCCGTGCACGGCACCTTCCTCACCGCCGCGCAGGATCTGCCCCGCATCGCCGACATGGGCTTCGACGTCGTGTACCTGCCGCCGATCCATCCGATCGGCAAGATCAACCGCAAGGGCCGCAACAACACCCTGGTCCCCGGGCCCGACGATGTCGGCTCGCCGTGGGCGATCGGGTCTTCCGAGGGTGGGCACGATGCCATTCACCCGCAACTCGGCACCGTCGAGGATTTCGAGTATTTCGTCGGTCGCGCACGCGAACTGGGCCTCGAGATCGCGCTCGACCTCGCGTTGCAGTGCGCACCCGACCATCCGTGGGCCATCGACCACCCGGACTGGTTCACCGTGCTGCCCGACGGCACTATCGCCTACGCCGAGAACCCACCGAAGAAGTACCAGGACATCTACCCGCTGAACTTCGACAACGACCGCAACGGCATATACCGTGCGGTACTCAACGTCACGCTGCACTGGATCAAGTTGGGCGTGAACATCTTCCGCGTCGACAATCCGCACACCAAGCCGCCGAACTTCTGGGAATGGCTCATCACCGAGGTCAAGAAGCGTCATCCCGACGTGCTCTTCCTCGCCGAAGCGTTCACGCGGCCGGCGCGGCTCTACGGGCTGGCCCGGCTCGGCTTCACGCAGTCGTACACGTACTTCACGTGGAAGACCGAGAAGTGGGAGATCGAACAGTTCGGGCGGGAGATCGCCGAGCACGCCGACGACGCGCGCCCCAATCTGTTCGTCAACACCCCCGACATCCTGCACGCGAGCCTGCAGCACGGTGGACCGGGAATGTTTGCCCTGCGCGCGGCACTCGCGGCAACCCTGTCGCCCACCTGGGGCGTCTACAGCGGCTACGAGCTGTACGAACACGTGGCGGTCAAAGAGGGCAGCGAGGAATACCTGGATTCGGAGAAGTACGAACTGCGTCCGCGTGACTACAAAGCCGCGTCGAGCCGCGGCGAGTCCCTGGAACCGTGGATCACCTCGCTCAACGCGATCCGTCGCCGTCACCCCGCGCTGCAGCAGCTGCGCAACATCACGTTCCATCACCTCGACAACCCGGCGTTGATCGCCTATTCGAAAGTGGATCCGGTGTCGGGCGACCGTGTCATCGTGGTGATAAATCTGAATCCGTTCGGTCCGGAGGTGTCGACGCTGTGGTTGGACATGCCCGCCCTCGGCTGCGAGTGGCACGACCGGTTCCCGGTGGTCGACGAGGTGACCGGCGAGGAGTTCTGGTGGGGTCAGGCCAACTACATCCGTCTCGAACCGTGGCGTGCGGTTGCCCACATCGCTGCACTGCCGCCGCTCGATCCCGCTGCCGCAGCGCAACTCTCCTACCGGATCCGATGAGGTTGACGTGACCGACACCCAAGAGCCCGCTGCACCCGAACCGTTTGCCTCCGACCTCGATCTGCGTCGACTCTTCGCGCTGGCACACCCCGATCCGCACGCGTTCCTCGGAGCGCACGACGCGCCCGGCGGGCACACCATTCTGCGGACCCTGCGCCCGGACGCCATCTCCGTCACCGCGGTGATCGGCGGTGTCGACTACCCGATGCACCGACAGACCGACGACCTGTTCGTGGTGACCGTACCCATCGAGGGGCTGATCGACTACCGCTACCGCGTCGAGTACCCAGATGGGTCCGGGGGCAGCAACACCTTCGTCGTCGCCGACGGATACCGCTTTCTGCCGAGTCTCGGTGAGATGGACGAGCATCTGTTCTCCGAGGGGCGTCACGAGGCGCTGTGGGAGATCCTGGGCGCCCGACATGCGTCGTACACGACGCCCGATGGCGAGGTCCACGGCACCGCGTTCTCGGTGTGGGCACCCAGCGCGCACGGCGTGGTGGTGATCGGCGACTTCGACAACTGGACCGGTCGCCAGGCCCCGATGCGCACGATCGGCAGCAGCGGCATCTGGGAGGTGTTCGTCCCGGACGTCGGCGACGGCATGCAGTACAAGCTGCGCATCCACGGCGCCGACGGGGTCATCCGGGAAAAGGCCGACCCGATGGCCTTCCGGACCACGCCGCCACCGTTGACGGCGTCGGTGGTCGACCGCTCCACGTATCGATGGAACGACGACGACTGGATCGCCCGCCGACGCGAATCCAACCCGGACGTCGAACCGATGAGCGTCTACGAGGTGCACCTCGCGTCGTGGCGCACGGGGCTGGACTACCGCGAGATGGCGCATCAGCTTGCCGTTTACGTCAACGAGAAGGGCTTCACGCACGTCGAATTCCTGCCGGTCGCCGAGCACCCGTTCGGCGGATCCTGGGGGTATCAGGTCACCTCGTACTACGCGCCGACGGCACGTTTCGGCACTCCGGACGACTTCCGGTACCTCGTCGATCATCTGCACGCGCGCGGCATAGCAGTCATCGTCGACTGGGTGCCCGCACACTTCCCCAAGGACGACTGGGCGCTGGCCCGCTTCGACGGAACCCCCCTCTACGAGAATCCCGACCCCATGCGTGGCGAGCAACTCGATTGGGGCACATACGTTTTCGACTTTGGCCGACGCGAGGTCCGGAACTTCCTGGTGGCCAATGCGCTGTACTGGTTCGACCAGTTCCACATCGACGGGCTCCGTGTGGACGCGGTTGCGTCGATGCTCTACCTCGACTATTCGCGGCCCGACGGCGGGTGGCGACCGAACATCTACGGCGGCCGCGAGAATCTCGAGGCCGTCCAGTTCCTGCAGGAGATGAACGCCACCGTGCACAAGCACTTCCCCGGCGTGGTCACGGTCGCCGAGGAATCCACGGCGTGGCCCGGGGTGACCCGGATGACCGACCTCGGCGGCCTGGGCTTCAGCTTCAAATGGAACATGGGCTGGATGCACGACACCCTCGGCTACCTCGGCCGAGATCAGGTACATCGCAGCTTCCACCATCACGAGATCACCTTCTCCCTGATGTATGCGTGGAGCGAGAATTTTGTGCTGCCCATCTCGCACGACGAGGTGGTTCACGGCAAGGGCACTCTGTGGTCGCGGATGCCCGGTGATTCCTGGACGAAGGCCGCAGGTGTCCGGGTCCTGTTGGCATACATGTGGTCTCACCCGGGTAAGCAGCTGCTGTTCATGGGCCAGGAGTTCGGCCAGACCGGCGAATGGGCCGACAATCGCAGCCTGGACTGGCACCAGCTGCAGGGCTGGGAGGGCGAACTGCACTCGGGGATCTCGGCGCTCGTCACCGACCTCAACCGCGTTTATCGGCAATCTCCCGCGATGTACAGCCAGGACACCGACCCGCTCGGCTACGAGTGGATCGACGCGAACGACACGGCCAACAACGTCATCAGTTTCCTCCGCTACGGCTCGGACGGCTCGGTCGTCGCCTGCCTGTTCAACTTCTCCGGCTCCGACCGGGACAGCTACCGGGTCGGCCTACCCGAAGGCGGGGTGTGGGAGGAGATCCTGAACACCGACGCCGATGCCTACAACGGTGCCGGCAAGGGCAACATGGGCGCCGTCACCGCGGACGGCCCGTCGTGGCACGGACGCCCGACGTCGGCTCGGGTGATGATCCCGGCCAACTCCGCGATCTGGTTGGCGCCCTTACGATCTGAGTGACGGGCGCCCACAAGAAAATAGGGGAAGAGTTTCTTCCCCTATCCTTGGCGTCTTCCCCCAGAAATTTCCAGCGGAAGACACCAAACCCCAGGGAAGAAGTTCTTCCCCTAGATTTTGCCGGGCAGATCGATGACGTGAAGTGAATGGTCAGAGAGCTGCTCGATGAGCTCTAGGTGTCAGACTCAGTACAGCGCGCTGGCCAGTTTCCGACGAGCTGCCACGACGAACGGTTCGGCCGGATCGAACAGCTCGAACAGTTCGAGAAGTCGGGTGCGAGCGCGCGTGCGGTCATCACCCGCGGTGACCTTGACGACGCCGATGATCCGATCGAACGCGGCCTCGGGTTGCTGCGAGAGCAGGAGGACGTCGGCCGCAGCGAGCTGTGCATCGACGTCACCGGGTGCCGCGGTCTCCACTATCGCCGGGTCGTGTGCCTGCGCCCGCAGCACAAAGTCGAGATTCCTTGCCGCCGAAGCTGCTTCGATGTTCTCCGGTTCGGCCTCGGCGATCGCCCGATACGCGGCGAGCGCACCGTCGAAGTCGCCGTCGTTCATCTTCTGCTCGGCAGCGAGCATCCGCGGATCCTCGGGCTCGGGTTCGGGCGCCTCGCCCTCCGGTGCGCCGGTGAGCGAGTCGCCGACCTGGGCCAGGATCTCGTCGACCCACGCGATGATCTCGGCCTCCGACCGAACACCGTTGAACGCCGAGACCGGCTGGCCGTGCACGATGGCGACGACCATCGGGATCGACTGCACCCGGAAGGCCTGGGCGATGCGCTGGTTGGCGTCGACGTCGATCTTCGCGAGCACCCAGCGTCCGCCCGACGCGGCGGCGAGGCGCTCGAGCACCGGCGACAACTGCTTACAAGGACCGCACCACTCCGCCCACAGATCCACCAGCACGAGCTGTCGGGTCGAGCGGTCGAGAACCTCCGTCTCGAAGCTGGCATCGGTGACGTCGATGACGGACGCTCCCCCACCGCCCGCAGACGAAGGAGCGGGCGCGGCGGGCGCGTTCTCCGGAACTCCGGGGACGGGTGACGCGGCGGGCACTCCACCGGGTCCTCGCTGCGTTCGCGCGCGCTGGGCGTCGGCGCGTTCTTTGAGGCCCGCAAGATCGACGGCTCCGGACATCGCGACAGCTGCGGCAGCCTGCTGTCGGGCCGCTGCGGCGGCTTGCTGCCGATTGGTTGGTCTGCTCACCCTTCTAGTGTGGCACGACGCGCAGAACGCGGACGCACGACTCCCGCCGCCGCCCCGGCGAACACCAGGGCCGCCACTGCGGCGATCAGACCCGTCCCCAGAGTGGTAGTGCTGCTGATGAATCCGACGACCGCCGGCCCGGCGAGCATGCCCAGGTAGCCGCAACCCACCACCATCGAGATGGTGCGGCCACCGGTCCCCGCGGTGAGGTTTCCGGCCGCGGTGAAGATCTGCGGGATCAGGCCGGCCAGGCCGATGCCGAATACGATCCAGCCCGTGATCGCGACGGCGGGTGTCGGCGCGGATATCGCGGTCACCATCCCGACGAGCCCGATCAACGATCCGTAGCGGACCACTGCGACGGCGCCAACACGCTCGACCACGCCGTCGACGACGAACCGCGCCACCGTCATCGCGGCACTGAAGGCGCCGAAGGCCACCGCGCCGACGGCCTCCGAGGTGCCGAACGTCTCGACGATGTGCAACGCACTCCAGTCGTACGCAGTGCCCTCGGCGAGCATCAAAGCGAAGGCGACCGCCGCGAGCAATGCGAGGCGTCGCAGGTCCACGCCGTCCCACCACCGCGGTGTCCGACCGGTCTCGCGCTCGGCGACGTCGTCGGTCGCCGTAGCGGCTTCGGCGCCGACATTCGGGCCGGCGAGTGCACGGGAGACAATCAGGGCGAGCACCGCGCCGGCGGCCGCGGCGACCGCGACCGTCTTCACGGGACCGACATCGGCCCAGAGGGTCGCCGCGACGAGGCCGGAGCCGACGAGACCACCGATCGAGAAGAACCCGTGGAATGCCGACATGATGGGTCGGCGGTACGCGCGCTCGACCGCGACCGCCTGGGCGTTCATCGAGACGTCGAGCGAACCATTGGCGAAGCCGAACGCCACGAGCGCCGCAGCGAGTTGCGCAGCGCTGTGGGACAGGACCGGCGCGACGATCACCGCCGACAGCAGCAGGGCCGCCGCGATGGTCAGTGGTTTGGATCCAAACCGATCGATCAGCGGCCCGCAGACCTGCATGCCGACGAAGGCGGAGGCGCCCAGCAGCAGGAGCAGCCCACCGAGCTGGTCGTGCCCGACCCCGGTCTGCGCACTGATGACCGGAATGTGCGCCACCCACAACGCCGCCAGGAAGCCGTTGAGCGCAAAGATCGACGCGACGGCAACTCGGGCCGGACGCGGGGTGGCGGGCGTGGTCAGGCCGTGAGCCCCTGGGGAGCACTCTCCTCGGAGAGTTCGGCGAGATGACCGTTGCGCTTGGCCCACCACTCGAACACCAGCGTGCCGAACGGCGGGATGCTCGAGATCAGTGCGAGCGCGGTGACCCCGACACTCCAGCGCAGCTGGCGCCAGCTGATCAGCGACACCGCCACGAACACCATGAACACGATGCCGTGCACCATGCCGGGTACCGCGACGGCCTCCTCGTGGCCCAGCACCCACTTGAAGAACATCGCCACCAGCAGGGCGGCCCAGGTGATGGCCTCGGCGACGGCGACGAAGCGGAATCGCTTGGCGGGTGTGGACAGGTCGAAGATCTGGTTCATGGGCTCCATTGTGCCGAATCGGACATCGGACTACGACAAGGTGTAGTAAAGGTCTCGATCAGGCCTTCGGCACACGCACGATCAGCGCGTCGCCTTGGCCGTCTCGACGCGATCAGGATTTCGGCACACGCACGATCAGCGCGTCGCCTTGGCCGTCTCGACGCGATCAGGATTTCGGCACACGCACGATCAGCGCGTCGCCTTGGCCGCCCGCACCACAGAGTGCGGCCGCCCCGATGCCACCGCCGCGGCGCTGCAATTCCAGCGCCAGGTGCAGGGTGATGCGGGCACCCGACGTGCCGATCGGGTGGCCCACGGCGATCGCGCCACCGTTGACGTTGACGATGTTCGGATCGATGCCGAGCTGCTTGGTCGACGCGAGCCCGACCGCGGCGAAGGCCTCGTTGATCTCGACCAGATCCAGATCGGTGGGCTCGATGCCTTCACGAGCACAGGCCTTGGCGATGGCGTTGGCAGGCTGCGCCTGCAATGACGAGTCCGGTCCGGCGACCACGCCGTGCGGCCCGATCTCGGCCAGCCAGGTGACACCCAGTTCCTCGGCCTTGGCCTTGCTCATCACGACCACCGCGGCAGCGCCGTCGGAGATCTGCGACGAGTTGCCCGCCGTTATCGTCCCGTCCTTGCGGAAGGCCGGACGCAGACCCGACAGCGAGTCCGCGGTGGTGTCGGCACGAATGCCCTCGTCCTCGGCGAACTCGATCGGGTCGCCCTTGCGCTGCGGGATGCTCACCGGCACCACCTCATCGGCGAACAGGCCGTTCTTCCAGGCAGCTGCGGCCAGCTGATGGCTGCGGGCGGCGAACTCGTCCTGCTCGGCCCGGGTGAAGCCGCGTGTGGCCTCCCCAGCACCGACCTTCGACCCGATGTCGTTGCCCTCTTCGGTGAGCGCACCCATCGGCTGATCGGTGAACGCATCCCACAGGCCGTCGAAAGCCATGTGATCGACCAGTTCGGTGTTGCCGTACTTGAATCCGCCGCGACTACCGGGCAGCAGATGCGGTGCCTGGGTCATCGACTCCTGGCCGCCCGCCACGACGACGTCGAACTCGCCTGCGCGGATGAGCTGATCGGCCAGCGCGATGGAGTCGATGCCCGACAGACACATCTTGTTGATCGACAGGGTCGGCACGTCCCAACCGATTCCGGCCTTGACCGCCGTCTGGCGGGCCGGCATCTGTCCGGCGCCGGCGGTGAGCACCTGCCCCATGATCACGTAGTCGACCTGGTCGGCCGCCACACCCGCTCGCTCGAGAGCACCCTTGATGGCGATCGCGCCGAGGTCGACGCCGCTGAACCCCTTGAGGGAACCGAGCAGACGACCGAACGGCGTCCGCGCGCCGGCGACGATGACAGTGGAATTCGAGGACATGAGTGTGCCACCTCCGAGACTGCGAGCGGGGTGACCGAGCGCCCGCTCTGTGCGCTTTACCCCTCAACGCTACCGTTAGGACATGACCACCTCAGCAGCAGACCCCAACAGCCCGACCGCCGTCATCGCCGACCTCGTTGTCGCCATCGACCACGTGGGCATCGCCGTCCCCGATCTCGACGCGGCCAAGAAGTGGTACGCCGATCACCTCGGCTTCGAAACCCTGCATCAGGAGACCAACGCCGAACAGGGCGTCGAGGAGGCGATGGTCGGACCGGCCGGCGGCGGCGCGGTGATCCAGTTGCTCGCGCCGCTCGACGAATCGTCGACGATCGCGAAGTTCATCGACCGCAACGGTCCGGGCCTGCAGCAGTTGGCCGTTCGGGTGACCGACGTCGACGCGGTCACCGAGCGTCTGACGTCGGCGGGCGTCCGTGTCCTCTACCCCGCCGCCAAACGCGGCACCGCAGATTCGCGCATCAACTTCGTCCACCCCAAAGACGCAGGTGGAGTGCTGTTGGAACTGGTCGAGCCGGCGGCTGCTTCCGGTCACTGATTCCGAGGTCTCCGATAGACTGGCCCGCATGCCAGCACCCGCCCAGAGGCAGTTGCCCTTTGCCATCGTGATGCGCGGTTACGATCGCGATCAGGTCGCCGACCGCCTGCAGCGCCTCGACGCCGAGTTGCGGGTGCTCGCGGCCGATCGCGACGCCGCGACTGCGAACGCTCACGAGCTCGCGACGCATCTGCAGAATGCGCGCGACGAGATCGAGGAGTTGCGGCGCGAGATCGACAAGTTGTCGGTGCCCCCGACGACCGCACAGGGCATGAGCGAACGCCTGTCCCGTATGCTGCAGCTCGCTTCCGACGAGGCGTCCGAGATGCGTGCGGAAGCAAGCGCAGAGGCCGCCGAGACGCTGTCGGTCGCACGCCAGGAGGCCGACGAGATACGCACTCAGGCGCATCAGGACGCCCAGCGGGTCCGGGCCGAGGCCGCCACCGCCGCCAAGAATCTCGTCGACAATGCCGACCGTCGTGCCCGTGAGGTGAAAGAGACCGCCGCGGCCAACGAGTCGGAATCGGCCCGATTGATCGCCGAACGGACGGCGGCGATGGAGGCCGAACACACCAAGACGATGGAGGCCGCGAACGCCGAGGCCCATCGCATCGTCGAAGCGGCCAAGGCACACGCAGCCGAGCTCGACGCGACGAGCTCGGCCCAACGCCAATCGGAACGCGAACGGCACGAGGCCCAACTGCAGGCCGACCGCGAGCGCGCCGACGACGAGGCCGCGCAGATCAAACAGACGGCCCTGGACATCGCCACCTCTCGGCTTGCACGCTCTCGCGAACTGGCCGCGCAGGCCGACCGCTCGCGACAGGACGTCGCGGAGAGCCTCGACCGCCTGCGCAACCGCGTCGCCGACCTGCCCGAACTACTGGTGCGGCCCGACGACGTCGACTACAACGCACGCTCCGACGAAGACGATCGCAAGCTGCTCGACGAGCACCTGTCGAGAGCCACCTCAGCTCCCTGAGGTGCCCGAGGCACCGCCTAGAACAACCGGAACTCGGTGCTCTCGGCACCTCGAAGTGCGTCGTAATCGAGTACCAGGCAACGAATTCCGCGATCCTCGGCGAGCGTTCGTGCCTGCGGTTTGATCTGCTGTGCGGCAAACACCCCGTGCACCGGCGCGAGGAGCGGATCCCGATTGAGCAGTTCGAGGTATCGGGTGAGCTGCTCGACGCCATCGATCTCGCCGCGACGTTTGATCTCGACCGCGACGGTCTGGCCGTCGGCGTCGCGGCAGAGCAGATCGACCGGCCCGATCGCCGTCATGTACTCGCGTCGGACCAGCGTGTGCCCGGTGCCGAGGGTCTCGACGTGCTCGGCAAGCAACTCCTGCAAGTGGGCCTCCACGCCATCCTTCACCAGGCCGGGATCGATGCCGAGTTCATGCTCGGAGTCGTGCTCGATCGACGCGATGGTGATCCGCAGCTCCTCGCCGGCCTTGTTCGTCACGACCCAGTAGTGCGCGGCTTGCACGCCGTCCGGGATCGGCGCCTCGGTGAGCCAACACGGCGGGCTCATCCAGTTCAGCGGCTTGAAGGCGCGGTCGTCGGCATGCACGCTCACCGAACCGTCGGCCTTGATCAGCAGCAGCCGCCGGGCCATCGGTAGGTGGGCGGTCAGCCTGCCGACGTAGTCGACCTGACACTCGGCGATGACGAGACGCATGGTGGTCACCTTAGCCCGGAGCGGTTTGGCGACCGATCAGGCGTCGGATTGCTGTTTGAGCAGAAATGCCTCGGCGTCCTCGATCGCCTCGTCCATCGTCGAATGCACGTGGGGCAGCGTGGGATCGAACCCCAGAAGATCCTCGGGGACATTCAGATTGGGAGCAATCGCGTCGTTGCGATGCCGCTTGACGCTGGTGCGCACCACGTTGTCGGGGTCGACCAGCATGGCTTTCCGGCCGCGTTCGTCGAGCGTCCGTTTCGCACTGAGCAGCATCGTGCGGGCAACCGGATCGATCACGCCGATCCGCGAGATCTCCACGATGGCGACACTGAGATCGTCCATGTCCGTTTCCAGACGTCGCAGCGCGCTTTCCGCGCCCGCGAAGGTCAGATCGCCCTGGAGTTCATAGACCCGAACGCGATCGCGGCAGGTACGCAGGAAGCCACGCTCCCGCTCGGTCCAGTCCCCACTGACCTCGACACCGTCGAGATCGTAGACCGAGCGGATCGTCACACGGCTCTCGCGCGTGACGTTGAACATGTGCAGGCCCAGGTCCGTCGACAGGTGCCGACAGGTCTCGACCCCGCGCACACTGTTGCCGTGCTCGTCGAGCCGAGGCGAGTACACACCGATACCCAGCTGGCCGGGCAGCACCGCGAGAATGCCGCCGCCGACCCCGCTCTTCGCGGGCAGGCCGACACCGGTCACCCAATCGCCCGCGCCGTCGTACATCCCGCAGGTCGTCATCACGCTCAACAACCGCTGGGCGACCTCCTGGTTGAAGACCATCCGCCCGGTCCGCGGGTTCAGTCCGCCGTTGGCGATGGTCGACCCGATCGCGGCCAGGTCGTCGGTGGTGACCCGGATCGAGCACTGCCGGTAGTAAAGATCCAGTGCCGCATCCGGATTCGTGTCGAGGGCACCGAAGCTGTCCAGCATGTATCCGATCGCGCGGTTGCGCGACCCGGTCGCCTTCTCGGATGCGTAGACGGCCTCGTCCAGCGTGAGCCGACGGCCCGCGCACGCCGAGTAGAAGTCGAGCACCTCGCCGAACACCTTGGTCACCGTCGCCTCGTCGATCTCGGTCACCGGAGGGAGCAGCAGCGATGCGGCCAGGATCGCGCCCGCGTTGATCATCGGGTTCTTCGGACGGCGCCGGTCGTCGACGCTGATCTCGTTGAACGCCTCGCCTGACGGCTCGACACCGATCTTCTCGTCCACCATCGCGTTGCCCAGCCGGCTGATCGCCATCGCATAGGTGAGGGGTTTGGAGATGGATTGGATGGTGAATTCCACCGACGAGTCGCCGTGCGAATACATGTGCCCGTCGTGGACGCACAGCGACAGCCCGTACCCGTCCGGGTCGACGGCGGCGAGCTCCGGGATGTAATCGGCGACATTGCCCGACCGTTTGCCGGTGCAATCGGCCATGATGTGGCGAAGGTATCCGTCGACATGAGAGAACATGTCCTTGAATCTAGCGAAGCGAGGGGGGTCCGAGTCGTGGCCGAGCCAACCACCGAACGAATCTGGTCACCGACACCGACGCATCAGTGCTGGGCTTTCATCATCGGTTCCGCGCTGTTCGTTCTGGGCTCGGTGCCGAAACTCGGTGAGACGCTCGGCGTCGACGCGATCAACATCTGCTATTTCGTCGGTGCCTGGTTCTTCACAACCGGCGGCTTCATCCAGCTGCATCTGAGTGGTCCGCGCAGCACCGACGGGCCCGATGGCCGGCCGACACTGCGGGTCGATTGGCTCACTGCGGCAACCCAATTCGTGGGCACCCTGGCGTTCAACGTCAGCACGACGTTCGCACTCACCGCCGACACCGTCACCGAGATCCAACGCCGGGTCTGGACCCCGGACGCAGGCGGTTCGGTGTTGTTCCTCGCCAGCGGTGTGTGCGCAGTGGTCGGATACCGCGGACCACACCGGCTGTGGGCACCCCGTGTCCGCGAGTGGTGGTCGATCATGATCAACCTGGCCGGCTGTATCGCGTTCGGAGTGTCGGCCGTCGCGGCATTCGTGACGCCTTATGGCGTCACCGTCGACGCAGTGCTCGCAACCAGCGCCACCCTGGTCGGCGCCCTCTGCTTCCTCGTCGCGTCGGCGATCATGCTCGGGCCGTCCCGTTCAGAGGTGCCGACAACGGGATAGCTCAACGCACCTCGACGCGCACCCCGTCCGCGAACCGGTACGGGTTGGCGGCGATCAGGCCGCCGAGATGCTTGCGCAGCCGCGAGATCTCGGCGCGCACGGTGACCACACGGTCGTCGACGCCGAAGAGGTGTGCCGACATCTGGGCGGCGGTCGCGCCCGCGGGTTGTTCGGCCAAGTAGGCGAGGATCTGCGCATGCCGCGGTGAGGGTTCGTGCGACCACACACCGGCACCACCGGTGACGCGGACTTGGGGTCGAGATCCGCTCAGGACGAGCTCGACGGTGGTGCGCTGCGCCTCGTCCGAGCCGGTGACGCGGACGAGCCAGCCACCCGGCAGCGGGTCGAGGTCGCATTCGCCGAGGCCGGCAACCCAGGCGCGTCCGGGTGACAGGGTGCGCGGAAGAACAACTCTGCGAGCGGGTGGTACGGCGTCGACCGCGGCAACCCAACCGTGGTTGTCGACCGCCAACGCCGGCCCCGACGACCTCGCCAGGATCGGTGCGGCGATCGCGCGCAGCGCGTCGAGACTCTCCCGATGGTGGTCGCGCAGAGCCGATTCCGCGAGCTTGGCGACCGCGTCGACCAGGGCGAGGGTGGTGGGATGGATGGTCGCTGCCGGACCGCTGACGTCGACGACGCCCAGTACCGAACCCGTCCGGGGGTCGGTGATCGGGGCACCGGCACACGTCCACGAATGGTGACTGCGCACGAAGTGTTCGGCCGAGAACACCTGGACCGCGCGACCCGACAT
Source organism: Gordonia sp. NPDC003422 (assembly GCF_053588675.1). NCBI lineage: Bacteria > Bacillati > Actinomycetota > Actinomycetes > Mycobacteriales > Gordoniaceae > Gordonia > Gordonia sp. NPDC003422. The sequence continues at coordinate 7,532 of NZ_JBSFQL010000039.1, read as the reverse complement.
GAGTGCCGTGCCGATCGCGTTGGTCCCGACCGAGTTCTCCGCCCAGCTTGCGCCCTCCACAAACCCGAGCCGGTCGGCTTTGCCCAGCACCCGGGTCGCCCCGCTGCGCCACAACACACGGCCGCCCCGATCCGCCACGACCAGGATGTTGTCGCCGTCGGCGATCACCGCGTCGAGCCCCCGTGTCAGGTCTTCGAGGATCAGCGAGAGACCGGACTCCTGACGCCGCGCCTCGAGGTCACCCACGGCGAGTGCGTTGTCGGGGCCACCGAGTTCGGGATCGACTCCCGCGGTGAGCACCCGGTCCCACGAGTCGCTGATGACCGACCGCGGACGTGCGGGCAATCGTTCACCCGCCATCGCGGCGTCGTACACGGCGCTGAGAACCTGGGCGAACTGGCGCGGATCGTCGCCGGCCGCGACCGCAGGTTCGGGGGCCGATCGTGCGCCATGCTCGCTACGCTCCCGGCGCTGTTGTAGTGAACTCATCGATTCCGATTGTGCTCCCGATCACACCGTCGGGCAAAGGCCGCAGCACACCGCAACCCCGTGCAACCCTTGCCGCCACCCCGGCGACGGCGGTGTGCTGTGGATCACACGCCACCGAGTTCGACGGTGCGCGATCGATTCCAGAGGAGCCTGACATGACCCAGACACTCGAACCGGCCACCGCCACGAGCGCCACCAACACGACCGGGGAGGCGGCGGGCCCACAGCAACGGGTGGATACCTGGTTGCGGCGCTTCGAGACCGCCCTGGCGACGCGCGACATCACCGCCGCGACCTCGTTGTTCGCCGTCGACAGCTACTGGCGCGACCTGGTCGCCTTCACCTGGAACCTGAACACGGTCGAGGGCCGTGACCAGATCGCCGACATGCTCGAGAACCGGCTCGCGGGTGCCGACCCCACCGGATTCGCCACCACCGAACCCGCGACCGACGACGACGGCGTGGCGTCGGCGTTCATTTCGTTCGAGACCGCCGTCGGCCGCTGTGAAGGCCACCTCCGGCTCCGCCGCAACGCCGACACCGGCGACGACGAGGCGTGGACGTTGCTGACGACGCTGCAGGAACTCAAGGGACACGAGGAGTCCGCGGGCCACACGCGGATCCGGGGTGCGGTGCACGGCTCCGACCCAGATCCGCGCTCCTGGGCGGAGAAGAAGGAGGCCGAAGACGCCGAACTCGGCCGCACCGTGCAGCCGTATGTCCTGGTCATCGGCGGCGGGCAGGGCGGCATCGCTCTGGGTGCACGTCTGCGTCAACTCGGGGTACCGGCGATCGTCGTCGACAAGCACGACCGGCCGGGCGACCAGTGGCGCAAACGCTACAAGTCGCTGTGCCTGCACGACCCGGTCTGGTACGACCATCTGCCCTACTTGCCGTTCCCGGCGAACTGGCCGGTGTTCGCACCCAAGGACAAGATCGGCGACTGGCTGGAGTTCTACACCAAGGTGATGGAGGTTCCGTATTGGAGCCGGACCGAATGCACGTCGGCCACCTACGACGAGGGGTCGGGGCAGTGGACCGTCGAGCTGAACCGCGACGGTGAGCAGATGACGTTGCATCCGACACAGTTGGTGCTCGCCACCGGCATGTCGGGCAAGGCCAACGTGCCGGCGTTCGAGGGGCGCGACGTCTTTGCCGGAGAGCAGCATCACTCGAGTCAGCACCCGGGGCCCGACGCCTACGCCGGCAAGAAGGTCGTGGTCATCGGTGCAAACAACTCCGCGCACGACATCTGTAAGGCATTGGTGGAGAACGGGATCGACACCACCATGGTGCAGCGTTCGTCGACGCACATCGTACGGTCGGACTCCCTGATGGAGATCGGTCTGGGCGCTCTCTACAGCGAGCAGGCGGTGGAATCGGGGATGACCACCAAGAAGGCCGACCTCACCTTCGCCTCACTGCCCTACCGGATCATGCACGAGTTCCAGATCCCGCTCTACAACCAGATCCGGGAGCGCGACAAAGACTTCTACGCCCGCCTCGAGGCCGCCGGCTTCGACCTCGACTTCGGCGACGACGACTCCGGGCTCTTCATGAAATACCTCCGGCGCGGATCGGGCTACTACATCGATGTCGGCGCCTGCGAACTGGTGGCCGACGGCACCATCAAGCTCGCCCACGGCGACGTCGATCACCTCACCGAGAACAGCGTGGTGCTCGCCGACGGCACGGAACTGCCGGCCGACGTGATCGTCTACGCCACCGGGTACGGGTCGATGAACGGCTGGGCGGCCGACCTCATGGGCCAGGAAGTCGCCGACCGCGTCGGCAAGGTGTGGGGTCTGGGCTCGGAGACCACCAAGGATCCCGGCCCGTGGGAGGGCGAGCAGCGCAACATGTGGAAGCCCACCCAGCAGCCGGGCTTGTGGTTCCACGGCGGCAATCTTCACCAGTCGCGGCACTATTCGCTGTACTTGGCACTCCAGTTGAAGGCGCGCTACGAGGGCATCCCCACCCCGGTATACGGCCTGCAGGAAGTGCACCACCTGAGCTGACCACGAGATCCACTCGGGCTCGGCGCGTTCTCTCCGACGCGCCGAGCCCGAGTGGGTCAGGCCTCCATCACCTTCTCGGAGGGGAGGTCGTACACGGGGCATTCGGCGACACCGATCGTCTCGCGCGTGATGGCCTCGACCTGCTTCTGTGTTGCCTCTGCGTCGGTGACCCAGTTGCGGTAGAAGTCGAACGGGCACTCGGCCACGCCCTTGTCGCCGTCGCCGCCGGCAAGCACGCCCGTGTAACCGCGGTGCAGCAGTTTGAACAGGTGGTTCTGCGACTGGTCGAAGCGCCGCGCGTCCCGGATGGTCGACAACGACAACTGCGCGTACTGAACGCCGTATTCCTCTTCCCCGCATTCGCCAAGTGTTCGACCGTCGAACCCGATGATCGCGCTGTGCCCGAAATAGGAGTAGACGCCGTCCCACCCGGTGGCGTTGGCCACCGCGACGTAGCAATTGTTGGCCCATGCCATCGCCTTGGCCATCAGCACCTGCTGTTCCTTGGCCGGGTACATGTAGCCCTGCGGGCGGACGACCAACTCGGCGCCCTTCATCGCGCAATCGCGCCAGATCTCCGGGTAGTTGCCGTCGTCGCAGATGATCAGCGAGATCTTGAGACCCTTGGGCCCGTCGGTGACGTAGGTCTGCCCACCTGGATACCAGCCTTCGATCGGCGTCCAGGGCAAGATCTTTCGGTACTTCTGGACGATTTCGCCATCGTCGTTGATCAACACCAGCGTGTTGTACGGCGGCTTGTGGGGATGATCCTCGTGGCGTTCGCCGGTGATCGAGAAGACGCCCCAGGTCTTGGCCTCACGGCACGCTGCCGAAAAGATGTCGGTCTCATCCCCCGGCACGGTGGCCGCCGTGGCGTACATCTCCTCGGTGTCGTACATGATGCCCTGCGTCGAATACTCCGGGAAGACGACGAGGTCCATCCCGGGCAAACCGCTCTTCATACCCACGACCATCTCGGCGATCGCCTTGGCGTTGTCGAGTACCTCCGCACGCGTATGCAGGCGCGGCATCTTGTAGTTGACGACCGCCACTCCGACCGTGTCCGGACTGGATGCGATGTCACCGTGACGCATGTCGACTCCTCGTCGCTCAGATTTACTTCCAAATGGAAGAATTGTCACGCAAACGTACCTCAATCACGATTGCCATCGCGTGTCATCGAGGTTGTGAACTCGTGACACCTCAAGATCGGCACCTCGGCGCGCAGCATGATCTACTTTCAATTGGAAGAAAAGGAGGGCGAATGTCCGGACATCTGGCAGCGAGGTTCCACGATCTCGACACCACCGGCGGATTCCGACTCGGTGACGCACGGTCGGTCGACGATCTTCGACGCGGATTGTCCGGGGCGATCGTCGGGCAGGACGAGGCGGTCGACGCCGTGGTCCGCGCGCTGATGATCGCCGGTGCAGGACTCGCCGATCGCCGCAGGCCGATCGCCTCGCTGCTGTTCGTCGGCCCAACCGGCGTCGGCAAGACCGAGATGGCGCGTCGCATCGCCCACCTCGTCCGCGGCGATGCCGACAATCTGTGTCGGATCGACATGAACTCCCTCGCGCAGGAGCATTACGCGGCATCACTGTCGGGCGCACCGCCCGGCTACGCGGGCTCGAAGGAATCCTTCACCCTCTTCGAGCGGGACAAGATCGAGGGCACGGTGTCGCGCCCGGGCGTGGTGCTGTTCGACGAGATCGAGAAGGCCCACCCCACGGTGCTGCGCGCGCTGTTGCAGATCCTCGACGCGGGAACGTTGCGCATCGCGTCCGGCACCAGCACCATCGACTTCCGCAATTCCATCGTGCTGTTGACGTCGAACCTCGGAACCCGCGAGATTCACGACCTGCGCCGAACTCGGCGATGGGCACCGATCGGCGCAGCGAGTCGGGTCGTCGACCGGATTCGACATGGGCGGCGCGACGAGACGGCGATCGCCGTGGACGCCGTGCGCGACTTTCTCGATCCCGAACTGTTCAACCGGTTCGACGAGATCATCGCCTTCCGTTCGATCGACACCGGAACAGCGCGGCGCGTCGTCGACCTCGAGGTCGAGCGTCTCACCGACGAACTCGCCACACGCGGAGTTCTCTGCACTGTCACCGACGACGCCCGAACCTGTTTGGCAACAACAGGTTTCGATGAACGGTACGGTGCCCGACACCTGCATCGCACGCTTCGACGGGAGATCCACGCGCCGATCGCCGAACGCCTTCTCCGACGACCCGCCGGCCCGATTCCACTTCTCATCACCGTCGACGTCAGCGAGGACGTCATCGTGATCAGTGACACCGAGCCATCCACAGAATCAGGGGCAGGCGATGAATGACTCCGATCGCATGGTCGACACTCCCACGGCCAGTACCCCCGCCGACGATCCGCTGGCCCTCAGTCTGCTGCGGGGAGCGCAGCTGATCGAGGAACGACTTGCACCCGCGCTCGCCGAACTGGGCGTCAGCACCGAGCAGTGGCGCGTGCTGGCAGTGCTCGCCGGCGGTGAGGGCAGAACCATGACCGACCTGTCTCGTCTGACGGTGCAGGCTCCCGCCACCGCGACACGCACCGTCGACAAGCTGATCTCTCTCGCGATGGTCTACCGCCGGGTGGACCCGCTGGACCGGCGACGAGTGATGGTGTTCCTCAGTCCGCACGGAGCTCAGGCCATCACCTCGGTTCGTGAGCGCGAGCGCGACATCGAAACCGACATCGCGCGCAGCCTCGGATCGCGTCGCTTTCTGGCGCTGACCGACGGCCTCACCCACCTCACCCGGTGACACACTCGACACACTGCTGACGTGCAGGCAACGCCGAGGTAACCGGTTCTCGGCACACTGGGGGACGCACCCCAGGTGGCAGGACGGATATGAAACTCGGACTCGTGATACCGCAGAGCGGCCCATCGGGCATCTTCGGGCCATCGTGCGCAGCAAGCGCCCAACTCGCGATCGAGGAGATCAACGCTTCCGGCGGAATCCTCGGAAACGAGGTGACAAGCACGACGATCGACGGTGGTCGAACACCGGCCACGGTGGCTACCGCAGTCGCCAACGCCGAGGTCGACGCTGTCGTCGGGTGGCACACGTCGGCGGTGCGATGCCGCCTCGTGGCCGCGCTCGACGGACGTATCCCCTACGTGTACACCGCCGTGTACGAGGGTGGCGAGGGCGCCGACGGCACTTTCATGACCGGGGAGGTGCCGGAGACCCAGGTGCTGCCTGCGCTGGACTGGATGTCCCGCGAACTCGGCATCGCGCGGTGGGCGGTGGTCGGGAGCGACTACGTGTGGCCGCGACTGACCGTGACCCACATGATCGACCGGCTCCGCGACTCCGACGCGCAAGCGAGTGTGGTGTCGGCGTCGTTTCTGCCGCTGGGCTGCCCCGACTTCACCGAAGTGCTCGATCGGATCGAGTCATCCGACGCCACCGGCGTGCTCGTCCTGCTTCTCGGTGACGACGCCGTGCGATTCAATCAGCAGTTCGCCGCTCGGGACCTCACCGAGCGCTGCATTCGACTGAGCCCACTCATGGACGAGAACATGCTGATGGCCACCGGGGCAGGGGCGACGCATCAGCTGTATTCCGTTTCCGGCTACTTCGAGTCACTCGCCACCGCATTCAGCCTCGACTTCGAAAGTCGCTACGTTTCCCGCTTCGGAGCCTGGGCGCCGCCGCTGACCTCCCCCGGCGAGTCGTGTTATGAGGGAATGCATCTGCTGGCCGAACTGACCCGGCGTGCCGGTGCGACCGGGACCACCTCGCTCGAGCGAGCCGCGACCGACCCGTTCACCTACGCCAGCCCGCGCGGTGAGGTGTCGTTGACCGATCGTCACCTGCGCCAGGACATCTACATCGCTGCGGCCGACGCGATGGAGTTCGACGTCCTCGCAAAGGTCAGTTCCGCCTGACCGGGTTTCACGGGGCGCCCGTGCCCGTGTGGACTAACGTCTGAGGTGGGCATGGTTGCCAACCTGAGAACGGGAGTGCGGATGAAGATCCTCGTTGCATACATCGCCACAGCGGGCGGCAGGGATGCGGTCGCGCTCGGTGCAACACTTGCCGGCACGTTCGGTGCGGAGCTGGAGATCTGCGTGGTCCTTCCGCCCGAGCCCGACAATCCGACCGAAGAAGTCGAACGACTCTCGGACACGCTCGACGCGACCGCGCAGGGCTGGCTCGACGAAGCCGCCGCACTCGTGCACGACGGAATTCCCACAACGACCTCGGTGGCCGTGCACGCCAATCCCGCGGGCGGGCTGATCGAGCGGGCAGAAGACGTCGACGCCGGTCTGCTGGTCATCGGTGGCTCGGGTGGAGGCATCGTCGGACGCCACACACTCGGCACCGTCGTCAACGACATCCTGCATTCGTCTCCCGTGCCGGTCGCCCTGGCACCCTTGGGCTTCAGCCACACCGGTCCCGAGCGGATCGGCCGGCTCAGCACCGCACTCGGAATGCGTCCCGGCGCAGGTCATCTCGTTGACACCATCGTCGATTTCTGCCAGGCAGGCAAGGTTCCGCTCAGGCTGGTGTCGCTTGTCGCTCTCGACGACATGGATCACCACCGCGGACGCGGCATCGACGACGCCGTCGCACACGCACGCACCCACATCGACAAGGCGACCGGTGAGATCTCCGCCAGACTGCCGGAGACCGTGCCGGTGACGTCGGCCGTCGTGCAGGGCGACAGCATCGAAGAAGCGGTCGCAGGTATTGATTGGGCCGACGACGACGTCATCGTCGTCGGGTCGAGCCGGCTCGCCGCGCCGCGGCGGATCTTCCTCGGCACCACGGCCGCGAAGATGCTTCGCGTTCTGGCCATCCCGATGATCGTGGTGCCGTCCACGGCACAGTGATCGAGAGCATCGAGGCCGGCAGCGCAACGAAAACGGCCGCCGCCAGACGAATAGCTGGGAAATAGCACAAGACCCCGTATTCGATATGAATGTATCGAATACGGGGTCTTCATGAAGTTGTGTTCGGCGGTGTCCTACTCTCCCACACTGGTTAA
>NZ_JBSFQL010000038.1:0-37893 GCF_053588675.1 Gordonia sp. NPDC003422 | reverse complement strand
CTACCCTCCGCCTCCTGGATGGACGAGCTCACCCAGAGGTTGCAGTTTGACGCGGATGCCGCGTCAAACTGCAACCTTTGTGGGTACTCGTCTGCGGAGCGATGGGTTGGGTGACAATCGTGCCAAGGGTTGAGCCGTCCAGCCGACGTTGTAGCAGAAGGTGTCGCCTTCGCCGGGACGCGACGACCGACAATCGGTGACTGGGGTCGGGCCCGTCAGCCTCCGCTTCCGGGATGTTCCCGGACGACCACCGTCATGGGCCCGATCCTGCCCACCGGCCCTACCCCCCACTTCCCGCCTCCATGGTCGTCGACGACGTCGGCGGGTGGTCGCCGACTCGAGGAATTGAATGGACAGATCGCTCAAGCTCATCCATATGGCGAAGTCATGCGCACGTGCAGTTGCGGTCCTACACTGACGACACCTGACCGTCGGGGCCGTCGATTCTAGGAGTGACCATGGCGGTTGACGAACATCATGAGCATCATCTGGCCGGCGGCGTCGACAGCCACGATGAATCCGCGTCGTACCTGAGCAAGCGGCAACTGCAGAGCGGCAGTGCAGGCTGGCTTCTGTTGGCCGGCCTCGGCGTGAGCTACGTGGTCTCCGGTGATTACTCGGGCTGGAACTTCGGGCTGGGCGAGGGCGGCTTCGGCGGCCTGCTGATCGCCGCGGTCATCATCGCCGCCATGTACTTCGCACTGGTGCTGGGCATGGCCGAGCTGTCCTCTGCCCTGCCCGCGGCCGGTGGCGGCTACACCTTCGCCCGACGCGCACTCGGACCGTGGGGCGGATTCGCCACCGGCACAGCCATTCTCATCGAATACTCCATTGCACCGGCAGCGATCGCCACGTTCATCGGCGCCTACGTGGAGTCGCTGAACATATTTGGGATCAAAGACGGCTGGTGGGTGTATCTGGCGGCCTATGCGATCTTCATCGGCATCCACCTCGCCGGTGTCGGAGAAGCACTCAAGGTGATGTTCGCGATCACCGCGATCGCCCTCGTCGGACTGGTCGTCTTCTCGATTGCCGCGATCGGACACTTCGACGCCGGAAACCTGACCAACATCGCTCCCACCGATGCCGCCGGAGCGTCGGAGTTCCTGCCGTTCGGCTATCTCGGTATCTGGTCGGCCATCCCGTTCGCCATCTGGTTCTTCCTGGCCGTCGAGGGCGTGCCGCTGGCTGCCGAGGAGACCGCCAATCCGGAGCGCAATGTGCCGCGCGGCATCATCGCCGCGATGAGCGTCCTGCTGATCACCTGCGCTGCGGTACTGCTCCTCACAACCGGTGCCGGCGGTGCGAACGAGATGTCCGAAGCCGGAAATCCACTGGTCGAGGCGCTCGGTGATGGTGCCGCGGCCAAGGTGGTCAACTACATCGGCCTTGCCGGGCTCATCGCCAGCTTCTTCTCGATCATCTACGCGTACTCCCGGCAGCTCTTCGCCCTGTCACGCGCGGGTTACCTACCGACACAGTTGTCGGTGACCAACCGACGCAAGGCCCCGATGCTGGCGCTCATCGTGCCCGGCGTCATCGGGTTCGCGCTGTCGCTGACCGGCAAGGGCGAACTCCTGCTGAACATGGCCGTATTCGGCGCCGCGCTCAGTTACGTGCTGATGATGGTGAGCCACATCGTGTTGCGCGTCCGCGAGCCCAACATGGTCCGGCACTATCGCACCCCCGGAGGCGTGATCACCACCGGCTTCGCGCTGATCATCGCCGCGATCGCGGTGATCGCCACATTCCTGGTCGACGTGGTTGCAGCGCTGTGCTGTCTCGTGGTGTTCGCGCTGTTCATGCTGTACTTCGCCCTGTACAGCCGCCATCGGCTCGTGGCCAACTCCCCCGACGAGGAGTTCGCCGCGCTGGCCGAAGCCGAGGACGAGGTCCGATGAAGTTCAGCCAGACCATCTCGGGTACCACCTACACCTTCGATGGGCTCGTCGAACTGATGGCCAAGGCCACCCCCGCCCGGTCCGGCGATGAACTGGCCGGCTGCGCCGCCGACTCCGACGCCGAACGTGCCGCGGCCGCATGGCAATTGGCCGACCTGCCACTGTCGACATTCCTCGAGGAACTCGTTGTCCCCTATGAGTCCGACGAGGTGACCCGCCTCATCATCGACACCCACGATCGCAGCGCCTTCGGCGAGATCTCCCACCTGACGGTCGGCGGATTCCGCGACTGGCTCCTTGCCAACGTGACCCGCCCGGACGCCGCCGAACGGATCAGCTCCATTGCGCCGGCACTCACGCCGGAGATGGTGGCCGCGACGTCGAAGATCATGCGCAACCAGGATCTGATCCTGGTGGCCAAGTCGGCGACGGTCCGCTCGGCCTTCCGCACCACGATCGGTGTACCGGGAACCATCGCGACCCGACTGCAACCCAACCACCCGACCGACGATCCACGGGGGATCGCCGCCGCCACCCTCGACGGTCTGCTGATGGGTTGCGGCGACGCGGTCATCGGCATCAATCCGGCGACCGATTCGCCGCACGCCACCGCGGATCTGCTGCATCTCCTCGACGACATCCGGCAGCGTTTCGAGATCCCGATGCAGTCGTGCGTCCTCTCGCACGTGACGACCACCGTCGAACTCATCGAACAGGGCGTCCCGGTCGACCTGGTGTTCCAGTCGATCGCCGGCACCGAGGGCGCCAACACCAGTTTCGGTGTCACCGTGCCGATGCTGTTGGAGGCCAACGAAGCCGGGCGGTCGCTGCATCGCGGGACGGTCGGCGACAACGTCATGTACCTCGAGACCGGACAGGGCTCGGCCCTCTCTGCCGGCGCGCACCTGGGTACCGGCGGCAAACCGGTCGACCAGCAGACACTGGAAACCAGGGCCTATGCGGTGGCACGTGCGCTGGAACCCTTGCTGATCAACACGGTCGTCGGGTTCATCGGGCCGGAATACCTCTACGACGGCAAGCAGATCATCCGGGCCGGCCTCGAGGATCATTTCTGCGGAAAGATCCTGGGCCTGCCGATGGGCGTCGACGTCTGCTACACCAATCACGCGGAAGCCGACCAGGACGACATGGACACGCTGCTCACCCTGCTGGGTGTCGCGGGCGCGGCCTTCGTCATCACCGTGCCCGGTGCCGACGACATCATGCTCGGGTATCAGAGCCTGTCGTTCCACGACGCCCTGTACGTCCGCGAGGCACTTGGTCTACGGCCGGCGCCCGAATTCGAGGACTGGCTGTCGCGGCTGGGCATGGCCGACCGCAACGGACGCGTACTGCCCGTCGATCCGGCCACCTCTCCCCTGCTCTCGCTGGCGGCCCAACCATGACCGAGGATCGCCCGATCGAAGATGTGTGGTCGGATCTGCGGCGCACCACCCAGGCCCGGATCGGCCTCGGCAGGGCGGGTAATTCCCTTCCCTCACAACGCGTTCTCGAGTTCCAGGCCGCACACGCCGCGGCTCGCGACGCGGTCCACGACCCGCTCGACGTCGAAGCTTTCGTCGATAGTCTCACCGATCTGGACATCGGCGACGCCGTGCATGTGCGGAGCCGCGCGGAGACCCGCAGTGAGTATCTGCGACGCCCCGACCTCGGCCGCCTGCCCGACGATCTGTCGCAGGTGCCGACAACCCAGGCCGACATCGGCATCGTCTTGGCCGACGGCCTGTCACCCCGGGCTCTGGTCGATCACGGCCACGGAATGCTCGCCGCACTGATCGCCGAATTCGACGGAACGTATCGGATCGCGCCGCCCGTGGTGGCCACCCAGTCGCGCGTCGCGCTCGGCGATCACATCGGCGAAGCGCTCGGCGTACTGACGCTCATCGTCGTGATCGGCGAACGCCCGGGTCTGTCGGTGGCCGACAGCCTGGGCATCTACATCACGCATCGCCCCGAACCGGGCAGAACCGATGCCGACCGCAACTGCATCTCCAACATTCACCCACCCGACGGACTGGGTTACGAAGCGGCGGCACACATCACCGCGGGTCTCGTATCCGGCGCACGTCGGCTGGGCAAGTCGGGCGTGGCCCTCAAGGACACGTCTCGAGCGGCCGTCGAGGCGGCCGAGACGCTGACCGTCGAGGGTTGAGATCGGTAGCAATAGGAGGCGCTGGGCGCCATCTATTGCTACGAAGTCGGCGACGAACGTCAGGACGCGAGGATCTTGGCCTTCTGCGCAGCGAACTCGTCCTCGGTCAGGATGCCCTGCTGGTACAGCGCGGCAAGTTCCTTGAGCTGGTCGACGGTGCTTGCGGCCGGCGCGGCGGGTGCAGGTGCGGGCTGCTGGTATTGCGGCTGCTGGGGCTGGGCGTACTGCTGCTGCTCGTAGGCGGCGCGTGCCTCCTGGTCGTAGGCCTGCTGCGACCACCGATTGGCCTGTCGTCGCGACACACGGTTGCTGACGGCAGTGGCGGTACCGGCGATGACGGCAGTGCGGGCGACGCCGCGAATCAAACCTGGCATGTGGTTACTCCTGGTTGTGAGATGTGATGAAGGAAGAAAAGATAGGGTCAGGCGGAATGGTCAGGCACCGGCGGATTCGAGGCGCTCGAGGAGATCCTGAACCGGAATCCGGCCGGACGCGACGACCTCTCCCCCATTGTTGTGCACGGCGGTCGCGAACGGGGCTGCCCACAGGTTCTCCCACACCAAGATCGCTGCCGCCGTGCCCGGCGCGATGGCCGCCGCCGCCTCGGACACGTCGTCGTCACCGATCAGATCCGTTGCGGCTCCGTCGAATACCTCGAAGTCGGCACCGAGTTCGTCGAGCGCGAACCGAGTCACGATGCCGTCCTCCGACTTGGCCACGAACACGACATCGATCACTCGCACGATGCCGCGGTCGACGAGATCGATCAGATGCGGAATCGCTTCGCCGGTCGGTTTGCCGGAGGTCCACTCGATCACGATGTAATCGATAGGACCGAGATCGCGCTCGGGGGCGCCGTCTGTCACGTCGCTGGTGGTCACTGCTTCTCAGTGCTCCTCGATGTCTGGCCCGGCTCAGTCCGGGCGGATAGATCTTCCCCGATGATCACCACACGCGCTCGGCGCCGTCTGCTCATCGCGAGACCGGAATCGATTGTAGGCGCGCGTCCAGCACAGGTGCCCGCGATCGACCCAAGCCGATTCCGTTTCACCCGAGGAGGACGACATGGCGCGGACGGCTAGCCTGACGAGATGCCCCAACTCAGCCCACGTCGATGGTCCGCCCGCGCGATCGTGGTCGGCGTTCTCATCGCGGTGGCCGGGATCTGTTACTCGTCGTGGGTGCTCGAGTTCTTCTGGTCGAGCCCCCTGGATCCGATGCGGACCTTTCTCAGTGAGCTCGACGCGGCGCATCGACCTCATCGCCAGGTCTACGTCGCAGGTGACCTCACGACGAGCGCCTGCGCACTGGTCGCGGGCCTGCTGGGACTCGTCCCCCGACCGCTCGCCCACGGCAAGATCGCAGTCACGGCCTTCGTCGCGCTGGCCGCGTTCGGCGCGTCGACGATGGCCGACGCACTGCTTCCGATCGAATGCATCGCCGGCGTCGATCCCGGATGCCGGCCCGACCCGAGTGGCCTGCTCCCCCAACTCCACCACGTTCATGCCCTCACCAGCACCCTCGCGGTGTTCTCGATCTTCACCACGATGATCGCGGTCACGCTGGTCGCGCTGCGGAGTCCGTCGTGGCCGCTGATGCGCCGGGTCGGTGCGGTGGTGTTCGCGATCGTCGTTCTCGCCACAGCGTGGATGCTGATCGCCGACAATCTGTCCGGCAATTACCGTCTCGGTCTCGCGCAGCGCATCCAGGTGGGCGGGATGTCGGTGTGGCTGATCCTGTGGGGTGTCGCCGTCGCCTGTGAACGCATGGTTGCTCAGCGCAGGTCGATGACGATGTCGCTGACTTCCTCGTCGTAGAGCGCCACGATGTGCTCGGCGTACTTGTCCGAGATGGGCTTACGCCGCAGCTTCATCGTCGGGGTCAGCTCGTCACCACCCGGATCCCAGGCCGCGGGTATGACGGTGAACCGCTTGATCTGCTCCACCCGAGACAGTTTCCCGTTGCCCACCTTGACGGCCGTGATGATCTCCTCGACCACCTTCGGATGAGCCGACACCGTCGCCAGGTCGGCGTCGGACATGTCGTGCGTCTTCGCCCGTACCGCCGCGGCATCCGGATCCAGCACCACCAGCGCCGAGATGTACGGTCGGCCGTCACCGATCGCCACCACCTGACCGATCAACGACGACGCCGCCTTCATCGCATTCTCGATGTTGGTGGGCGACATGTTCTTTCCCGACTCGTTGATGATCAGTTCCTTCTTACGGTCAACGATCGTCACGAAGCCGTCGTCGTCGATGGTGGCGATGTCACCGGTCGCCAGCCACCCGTCGGGGTCGATCGTCTCGGCAGTCTTCTCCGGCTGATTCCGGTAGCCGCGCATGTTCACCGGGCCCCGGATGAGCAGTTCGCCGTCATCGGCGAGTTTCGCCTCGACACCCCGGACGACCTTGCCGACGCTGCCCAGCTTGATCGCGTCCGGTGTGTTCATGGTCGACACACCTGTCGTCTCCGACATCCCCCACACCTCGAGCACCGGTATGCCGAGTCCGAGGAAGAACGACAGCACCTCGGGCGGAATCGCCGCCGCACCGGAGCCGGCGAAGGTGATCTGGTCCATGCCGAGCGCGGCGCGCACCTTGTGGAGGACCAACTTGTCGGCCAGCCCGTGCTGGGCACGTGTGAGTGCTCCCAGCGGCTTTCCGTCCAATTGGGCCTGCGCCGCCGCTGCGCCGACACCCAGCGCCCAGGACGCGAGGTTCTTCTTGACCGGACTGGTCTCCTGCGCCATCTTGGCCTCGATACCGGCCCGGATCTTCTGCCACACGCGTGGCACTCCGAAGAAGAAGGTCGGGTGCACTTCCGGCAAGACGGCCGCGATCTCGCGCGGATCGGTCACCGTGGTCACCTGGATACCCCGCACCATGTTCGCCCCGTGCGAGGAGACGCGGTCGGCTATGTGTGCGGCAGGCAGATAGGAGATCACCCGATCGTCGAAACCGACCTCGACTTCGTCTGCGAGACAGGCGAGTTCGGCGATCATGTTGCGATGGGTGATCTCCACGCCCTTGGGTGGCCCAGTGGTTCCGGAGGTGTAGATCAGGGTGGCGAGATCACCCGGCTCGACGGCCTGCCAGCTTGCGGTGAAGTCGAAGCCGTCGGGCGCCGGTGTCTGCTCGAGATCGGCCAGCGAAACAGCATCCGACGCCACACCGTCGACCACGATCGTCGTCGTCACGTTGGTCGATGCGGCCTGGATCAGCGGCAAGAACACCTGCTCGGTGACGACCACCGCGTTGTCGGCGTTGCCGAACAGGTACTCGATCTGTTCCGGTGAACTGGTGTTGTAGATCGAGAACGGGATGGCGCCCAGATGTAGTGCGGCAGTGTCGACCAGATGGAACTCCGGCCGATTGGTCAGCATGATGCCGACGGTGTCGCCACGTTTCACTCCAAGCGCGGCGAGCCCCGCAGCGATGGTCTCCACACGCTGTCCGTACTCGGCCCAGGTGATCTCCTGGATCCCGCCGGCGGTACGTAATGCCACCCCGTCGGGGCGCACCGTGATGGTCTGTTGAAAGGCTTGCGGAAGGGTCGAGACCGCGACACCCGTCTCGTGGGGGAAGGTGATCAGCTCCGGATCGGACACGATGGTTGTCCTCGATTCTGCACATGCATCGGCCAGGTATGACGGCGAAGTGCCCCGTCGCTTCGCTCGTCCGTGCCTCACAGTACTGCGCGGACATCAGCACCGGAACGGTTCCGCGCAACCGGTAATCGAATGGTAAAGAACGCAGCTAGATCGGCTGTTCAGCGCAAGTCGACGACGATGGCGCTCGGTTCCTCGTCGTAGAGCGCCACGATGCGCTCGGCGAATTTGTCTGCGATGGGTTTGCGCCGCAACTTCATCGTCGGGGTGAGCTCGTCACCACCCGGATCCCAGGCCGTGGGAATGACGGTGAACCGCTTGACATGGTCAGGAACCCCTCGTCGTCCAGGGTCCCGATGTCACCGGTCGCCTCGACGCGCTGTCTGTACTCGGCCCAGGTGATCTCCTGGATGCCTCCGAACGTGCGCAAAGCGACGGCGTTCGGTCGCACGGTGATGGTCTGCTGGGGAAAGCCTGCGGGAGGGTCGAAACCTCTACCCCGGTGTCATAGCGGTGCGCTATCGCGCCACCGGTGACAGCGTCCAGTCACCGGCACCGATGAGTTCGAGAACCTCGGTGTGATGCTGATCGGTGGTGCTGCGATGGCTCACCGACACCAGGATCACTTCCGGCAACTCCGAGCGGATCAGCGAGTAGAGCGCGTACTCCAGACCCTCGTCGACCGCCGATGTGGCCTCGTCCATGAACACCGCCCGTGGCCGGGTCAGCAGAATACGGGCAAAGGCCACACGCTGCTGCTCGCCCGGCGAGAGTACCTTCGCCCAGTCCTCTTCCTCGTCGAGGCGGTCGACGAGGTGCGGCAGGAACACCGCCTGCAGCGCCGTGCGGATCGCGTCGTCGCCGATCTCGGTGGGCAGCGCCGGGTAGGCGACGACGGTCCGCAGATCGCCGAGCGGAATGTAGGGCATCTGCGACAGGAAAAGGGTTTCGTTTCCGGCGGGGCGGGTGAATTGACCTTCCGCAAATGGCCACAGCCCCGCCAGGCCACGCAGCAGCGTGGACTTCCCGGCTCCCGATCGCCCCTTGACGACCAATGCCTCGCCGGGGGTCAGCTCTAGGTTCAGTGCTCGGATCAGGTCGGTGCCATCGGGGGTCGCGATGCGTACGTCGGCCAACTTCACGGTGCGATCGCCGTCGAGCGTCGCCATCGCGGGAAGTTTCCGAGACTTCGCGTCGGCGTCGGCAAGACCGTCGAGACGGATGATGGACGCGCGCACCTCGGTGAATTCGTCGTAGGAGTTCCGGAAGAACGACAGGGCGTCGTGCATCTCGCCGAACGCCGAGGCCGTCTGAGTCATGTCACCGAGCTTGATCTGACCGGTGAAGAAGCGCGGCGCCTGCACGATGTACGGGAAAACCACCGACAGCTGACTGACACTGAAGTTCCAGCCGACGAAGCCCAAGTTCACGTAGACGATGCGCCAGAAGTTGTCGACGACAGCACGGAAGCGCGCCATCAGTCCGACATGCTCAACCTGCTCGCCGCGGTAGAACGCGACGTTCTCGGCACCGTCGCGAACGCGGACCAACGCATAACGGAAGTTCGCGGTGAGGCGTTCCTTCCAGAAGTTGAGGCGGATCAGCGGTCGGCCGATTGCGAAGGCGACGACGCTGGCGACCAGAACGTAGATGAGGACCAGCCACACCATCATGCGTGGGATCTCGATGCCGCCGAGCGTGATCGGACCGGACAGGTCCCACAGGATCATCGAGAACGCGACGATCGAGGTGGTGGCCGAGATGACTCCGTTGGTCGACGACCCGCCGTACCCCCAGAACAGTCGTTGTCCGGTCTCGGCGAGGTTGGTGATGTCGGCCTCGATGCGCTGGTCCGGATTGTCGACCCCGGGGTGGATGTCGTGCCGTTTGCCTCGGGTCTTCAAGAACTTCGACGGTCCGAGGTCGACGAATCGATTGCGATAGAACGCCCGACCTTCGAGCCAGTCTTCGGTGGCGTGCTCGGTGAGCCACCAGCGCAGTTTGATCTGGAATGCCGAACCGGCGTAGATCTCCACCATGGTGCGAAGGACGTGCAGCGTGGCGAGAATGCCGAACACGATCATCGAGTGCCAGAACCCGGTTTTGCCGGCGTCGACGTTGGCGGCACCTTCGGGTCCGCCCTGACCGAGTCCTTCGGCGACGATCTGGAGCGACGTGTACAGGTCGTTGCTCCAGTACGAGAAGAGAATGGTGACCCGCACGCCGAAGAGCGTGAGCAACGTCAGTGCGACGACGAGCAACCACGCCATGACTCGGGTCTCGCGATCATGGAAGAAGCCGCCGATCACTCGCCACAACGGTTTGCCCCACCGGCTGAAGCGCACCAACAGCGCTCCGACGATGGCCACGCTCAAAACAGTGATGCCGAAGGCCTTCGCCATCCACCACAGACTGGCCCAGACCTCGTTGCCCCAGTCGATGCTGTATTCCACTCCGGAAACCCTTCACGTTCGCGCGCGATCGGACCGACCGGCGAATGTGCGCGGTCGTGGTGTCGCGCTATTGCAGCTCCCCCAGAAAGCGAGATCGCAGTCTAACCCGGCCAAGAATCCGCGTCGCGCCGACTCGCGCGTCGACCGGAGGTCAGAGTCGTCGGTCAGAGCGGACGCAATACGACCCCGGCCGACAGCGCACTCTCGGACACCGTCTGGGTGTACACGCTGCCGATCTGGACCACGAAGTCGCCGCCGGTGGAGTCGACGTCGCGCACCTCGAACGGCAGGGTGCAGGTGCTGCCGTCACGATCGATGGTGCCCAACTGGGTCTCGCCGACCGATCGGCCCCGATCGTCGTAGATCCGCACCGGTGTGCCCGCGCTGATGATTCCGCCAGGCGTGGTCGCGGTCTTGGTGGTGCAGTCGACGGCGACGCCGCCCTTCGCGTCGAACGCACTCGAGAGCAGGTATCCGACGAGAAGCGCGAGGATCGCGATCGTCGCGAAGATGGTCGCCCCGATGGCGCTGGCCGCGATGATCCACGGGCGTGTGCGACGCTGCCACGTTCGTCGGGGCAACGCGGGCCCGGGGTCGAGCCAGAACTCGGGAGCGACGGTGGGTTGTGGTGCCCAACCCATGGAGGAACCGAACTGCGGCTGGGCGCCGGGATATCCGGCCGCGGGAAAACTGCCCGTGCCGTGTTGACCCGAGGCTCGTTGATCGGTGGGGCCGGTCGTCATGGCGACCAGTCTGCCAAAGCGAGCCGTCGTGATGCGCCGGACGGGTGGCCGGTCGGTTCTGCCAGTTAGTTCTTCGGGGGGAAGTATTTGATGAGGGCTTCCTGGACCACCGACGTCGCCAGGGTCCCGTCGCGCATCCAGAACCGGCCCGAGCCCATGCCGCGCGACCCGGTGGCGACCGGGGAACGGGTGGCATAGAGCAGCCAGTCGTCGAAGCGGAATTCGCGGTGGAACCACATCGAATGGTTGACCGTCGCGGCGAACAATCGGTCGATGCCCCAGGACAGCCCGTGGGTGGTGATGATCGAGTCGAGCACCGTGGTGTCCGACGCGTAACACATCGCCGCGACATGCATGATCGGATCGTCGGGCATCTGGCCGTCGGCCTTCATCCAGACCCGGTTGTCCTTGAGGGTCTCCCCCGCCTCCCGCACCTTCCACGTGGGGTCGTTGGCGAAGCGAATGTCGATGGGGTGCAAGGCATTCACAAAGGTCGCGATGCGATCCTCGAATCCTTTGAAATGCTCGCCGAGCGGTGGCAACTCTTCGGGATAAGGCACCTGCGGGATCTCGACGGCGTGTTCGAGGCCGGCCGCGTTGTCCTGGAATGCGACGAGCATCGTGAAGATCTCCTCGCCCTTCTGGATCGCGGTGACCTGACGATTCGCGAACGACTTGCCGTCCCGGAAACGGGCGACGTGATACTCCATCG
Organism: Gordonia sp. NPDC003422; assembly: GCF_053588675.1. Classification (NCBI taxonomy): domain Bacteria; kingdom Bacillati; phylum Actinomycetota; class Actinomycetes; order Mycobacteriales; family Gordoniaceae; genus Gordonia; species Gordonia sp. NPDC003422. The sequence goes on along the minus strand of NZ_JBSFQL010000038.1, from coordinate 26,301 downwards.
GCAGAGCGACATCGCCGCCGCGGATGAAGTGGGCATGCAGAGCGTGAATGGGCGGATTGCCGCGCGTGAGCGTACGTGCGGCGGCGACCACACCCTGGCCGAGAAGTTGCCCGCCGAACGTGCGCGCCGTCTTCTGTTCAGGATGCTGCCCGAGGAAGAGGTTCTCGTCCCGCCGTTCGACGTCGAGCAAGGCGAGCAGCTGTCCGAGGTCGTCGGATTGGTCGGTCATCCCCCAACCCTATGGTGCGGGCGCCACTTCACGGCCTGCGGCCCGCCGTTGTGGGGCACGGCCAGGGAAACACACGATGGAGGCGGGAAGACTCCCCAGGGAGCGGATGGAGACTCAGTGGTCCTGTTCGCCGATGCGGTGCACGTGGATCATGTTGGTGGAGCCGACGGTGCCGGGTGGCGCGCCGGCGACGATGACCACGACGTCACCTTCCGCGAGCCGCCCGATGCGCAGCAGTTGGTGGTCGACCTGATCGATCATGTGGTCGGTGGTGTCGACATGGTTGACGATGAAAGTCTCGGTGCCCCAACTCAAGGCGAGCTGGCTGCGTACCGCCTGCGTCGGGGTGAACGCCAACAGGGGCAGTCGGGAGTGCAGCCGGGCCAGGCGTCGAACCGTGTCACCGGACTGGGTGAACGCCACGAGGGCCTTCACCTCGAGCCGCTCGCCGATGTCGCGTGCGGCATACGAGATGACGCCGCGCTTGGTGCGCGGGACGTGTGAGAGCGGCGGAACGTCGCGAGGTCCGCCTTCGACGGCGCGGGCGATCTTGTCCATCGTGCGCACGGATTCCATCGGGAACTTGCCGACCGACGTCTCACCGGACAGCATCACCGCGTCGGCACCGTCGAGCACCGCGTTGGCGACGTCGGAGGCCTCTGCGCGAGTCGGGCGCGAGTTCTCGATCATGGAGTCGAGCATCTGGGTGGCGACGATCACCGGCTTGGCGTTCTCGCGGGCCATCTGGATGGCCCGCTTCTGCACCAGCGGCACCTGCTCGAGCGGGAGTTCGACGCCGAGGTCACCACGGGCGACCATGATCGCGTCGAAAGCCAGCACGATGGCCTCGAGGTTGTCGATGGCCTCCGGCTTCTCCAGCTTCGCGATGACCGGGATGCGACGGCCGACGCGGTCCATCACCTCGTGCACGAGTTCGATGTCGGACGGGCTGCGCACGAACGACAGCGCGATCATGTCGACGCCGAGCTTCAGTGCGAACTCGAGGTCGGCGATGTCCTTGGCCGACAAGGCAGGCACCGAGACGTTCATGCCGGGCAGCGAGAGCCCCTTGTTGTTGCTGACGGGTCCGCCCTCGGTGACCGTACACAGCACGTCGGGTCCGTCGACCGAATCGACGACGAGACCGACCTTGCCATCGTCGACGAGGAGTCGGTCGCCGGGGCTGGCATCGCGGGACAGTTGCTTGTACGTCGTCGACACCCGGTCGTGGGTACCGACCACGTCGTCGACGGTGATGCGGACCTTTTCGCCGGTGTCCCACAGCACTTCGCCGTTCAGGGCGCCGTCATCCTCGAACTTGCCGAGCCGGATCTTGGGGCCCTGCAGATCGGCGAGGATGCCGACAGCCTTCTCGGTGGCGTCGGAAGCCTTGCGGACACGCGCATACACCTCGGCGTGGTCTTCGTGGCTTCCGTGGCTGAAGTTCATGCGTGCCACATCCATGCCGCATTCGACGAGTTCCTTGATGCGCTCGTCGGTCGCGGTGGCCGGGCCCAGGGTGCAGACAATCTTGGTTCGCCGTGTCACAACCTCACCTTAGTCCCGTCGTCGGTGCTTCTCTATGCATGCGGATAACGGTCACCGTTCGTGCATCTGGTGTTCGTGCTGGTAGAGCGGCCATCTTGGCTGACCGGAGAAATCAACGAAACCGACGCGGGTCAGCGCACCGACAGCGGCAACGCGGCGGGCCGGACCGGCGAAGGCAGATCCGACGCCCCCATCAGGAACTTGTCGACCGCGCGCGCAGTGGATCGCCCTTCGGCGATCGCCCACACCACCAGAGACGCACCGCGATGGGCGTCACCGCACACGAACACGCCCGGCGCGTCGGTCTGCCAATCGCTTCCACAGGACAACGATCCCCTCTTGTTGGGTTCGATCTGCAGATCCGTCAGCAACGGCGAACGCCGCACACCCGCGAAACCGATTGCGAACAAGGCGAGTTCGCATGGGATCTCGAACTCCTCGCCAACCGGTGTGACCACACGACGACCGTCGGGCTCACGCTGGACCGCCACCTCGGCGAGCACCATCGTCTTCACGTTGCCCTGCTCGTCACCGTCGAATCGCTGCACGGCCACCTGGTAGCGCCGTTCGCCGCCCTCGGCGTGTGCGCTGGATGTGCGCATGATCAGCGGCCAGGTCGGCCACGGCGACCGATTGTCGTCGCGGTCGCTGGGCAACTCGGGGTTGTAGTCCAACTGCACCACCGACGCCGCACCCTGCCGGTGCGCGGTGCCGAGGCAGTCGGCTCCGGTGTCGCCGCCACCGATGATGACCACGTGTTTGCCGGCCGCGGTGATCGGCGACGGACCGTCGCCCTCGCATTCCTTGTTCGCGGGCACGAGGTGCTCCATGGCCAGGTGCACGCCGGCGAGGTCGCGTCCCGGCACCGGATTGTCACGGGCTTCCATCGCGCCGATCGCGAGGACGACCGCGTCGTGGCGGGACTTGAGCTCTTCGACGGTGAGATCGGTACCGACGTCACAGTTGACGACGAATTCGGTTCCCTCTGCCCGCATCTGGGCGATGCGGCGGTCGATGTCGGACTTCTGCAGCTTGTACTCGGGGATGCCGTAGCGCAGCAGTCCGCCGAGCCGGTCGTCGCGCTCGTAGACCGTCACGTCGTGGCCGGCTCTGGTCAGCTGCTGGGCGGCGGCCAGTCCGGCCGGACCCGATCCGACCACTCCCACCGAACGCCCCGACTTGGCGGCGGGCGGCTCGGGCCCGATGATGCCTTCGGCCCACGACTCGTAGGCGATGGTCTTCTCGATGCGTTTGATCGTGACGCTGCCACCGGTGGTGGGCTCGGAGATCGACAGCACGCAGGCCGCCTCGCACGGTGCCGGACAGACCATCCCGGTGAACTCCGGGAAGTTGTTGGTGGCATGCAGCCTGCTGCTGGCCGCGTCCCACCGACCACGACGCACCAGGTCGTTCCACTCGGGGATCAGGTTGCCCAGCGGGCACCCCGCAGTTCCGGAGTGGCAGAACGGAATTCCGCAGTCCATGCAGCGTCGGGCCTGCGTGGACACCTCGTCGAGGATCTGCAGCGGGTTCTCCGCGTGCACGTAGACGTCGTCCCAGTCGGCGACGCGCTCGGTGACCGGGCGGTACTTTGCTTCTTTCTTCCGGATCTCCAGGAATCCGCGCGGGTCAGCCACGTGCCGCCTCCATGATCGCTGAATCGACGTCGCGTCCCTCGGCCTCGGCCATGCGGGCCGCGTCGAGTACGCGCTTGTAATCGGTGGGCATCACCTTGGTGAAGGCGAGGCATCGTCGTGGCCAGTCGGCCAGCATCGACGCACCGATCGCCGAGCCGGTGAGCTCGGTGTGCTTGGCGATGGTCTCGCGTAGCCACCCCAGATCGTCGGGGTCGGGACGCATCAACTCGACCATCGCCTTGTTCACCTTGTCCGGGTCGAGGTCGTAGACGAAGGCGATCCCGCCCGACATGCCGGCCGCCATGTTTCGGCCGGTCGGGCCGAGAATCACCACCCGGCCGCCGGTCATGTACTCGCAGGCGTGGTCGCCCACACCCTCGACGACGGCAGTCGCACCGGAGTTGCGCACGGAGAACCGCTCGCCGACCCGCCCGCGCAGGAACACCTCGCCCGACGTCGCACCGTACAGAATCGTGTTGCCGGCAATGACCTGGTCCTCGGCGATGAACCAGGCGTCGGGATCAGGCGCGACGACGATCTTGCCGCCGCACAAGCCCTTTCCGACGTAGTCGTTGGTGTCACCGCTGAGTTTGATGGTCACGCCCGGCGGGAGGAAGGCACCGAGGGACTGCCCCGCCGAGCCGTTCAGCTTCACCGTGATGGTGTCCTCGGACAGGCCTTCGGCACCGTATCGACGAGTCACCTCTGAACCGAGCAGCGTGCCGACGGTGCGGTTGACGTTGCGCACCGGCAGTTCGAGCGTCACCGGATGCGCGTCTTCGAGCGCCCCTTCGGCCAGTTGGATCATCGTCTTGTCGAGCGCCTTGTCGAGGCCGTGGTCCTGGCCGCGCACGCGCCGACTCGGCCCCTTGTCCTCCACCTTGCGGAAGATGGGACTCAGATCGAGTCCCTTGCTCTTCCAGTGCGCGAGCGCGGTGTCGGTGTGCAGGCGCTGCGACTGCCCGATCGCGTCGTCGAGCGTCCGATACCCCAACTGCGCGAGGTACTTACGAACATCCTCGGCAATGAAGCGGAAGAAGTTCACCAGATGCTCCGCCTGTCCGGTGAAGCGCGACCGCAACACCGGATTCTGGGTGGCCACACCGACGGGACAGGTGTCGAGGTGGCAGACCCGCATCATGATGCAGCCGGTCACGATCAGCGGCGCGGTCGAGAAGCCGTACTCCTCCGCCCCCAGCAGCGCCGCCATGATCACGTCACGGCCGGTGCGCAGGGCGCCGTCGCACTGGACGGTGATGCGGTCGCGAAGTCCGTTGAGCATCAGCGTCTGTTGCGCGTCGGCCAGCCCGATCTCCCACGGGGTGCCCGCATGCTTGAGCGACGTCAGTGGTGATGCGCCCGTACCGCCGTCGTGGCCGGAGATGAGCACCACGTCGGCGTGCGCCTTCGACACACCGGTCGCCACCGTCCCGACACCGACTGCGCTGACCAGCTTGACGTGGATACGTGCGTCGGAGTTGGCGTTCTTCAGGTCGTGGATCAGCTGCGCCAGGTCCTCGATCGAGTAGATGTCGTGATGCGGCGGCGGTGAGATCAGCGCGACACCCGGCGTCGAGTGACGCGTCTTGGCGATCCACGGGTACACCTTGTAGGCCGGAAGCTGGCCGCCCTCACCGGGTTTCGCGCCCTGCGCCATCTTGATCTGGATGTCGGTCGCATTGGTGAGGTAATCACTGGTCACGCCGAATCGGCCGGACGCCACCTGCTTGACGGCACTGCGGCGTTCCGGGTCGTACAGGCGGTCGACGTCCTCGCCGCCCTCACCCGAATTCGACCGCGCACCAATGCGGTTCATCGCGATGGCGATGGTCTCGTGCGCTTCTGCGGAGATCGAACCGTAGCTCATCGCGCCGGTGTTGAACCGCTTCATGATGTCTTCGGCGGGCTCGACCTCCTCGAGTGGGATCGGTTCGCGCGCAGCGAGATCGAATTCGAAGAGGCCGCGCAGCGTGCCGCCTTCGGCGGATAGTTTGTTCACCTCGTCGGAGTACTTCTGGAAGACCTCGGCCTGTCCGGTCTTGGTCGCGTGCTGGAGCAGGAAGATCGTCTCCGGGGTGAACAGATGGAGCTCGCCCTCGCGACGATACTGATACTCGCCGCCCACCTCGAGCCGGCGGTACACCTGCTCGGTGGCGTTCTCCGGGAAGGCACGATGATGGCGCAGCCGCACCTCCTCGGCCAGTTCGTCGAGCCCCACACCCTCGATCCTCGAGACCGTGCGGGTGAAATACTCTCGCACCACCTCAGACGACAACCCGACGGCCTCGAAAGCCTGTGCGCCCGTGTAGGAGCTGATGGTCGAGATACCCATCTTGCTCATCACCTTGAGCACGCCCTTGCCGAGCGCCTCGACATAGTTGCGGACCGCCTTCGACGGCGCCACCCCGATGAGTTCACCCTCGGCGATGAGATCCTCGATGGTCTCCAGCGCCAGATACGGGTTCACCGCGGCAGCACCGAATCCGATCAGCAGCGCGATGTGGTGCACCTCGCGGGCATCACCGGATTCGACGACCAGCGCCACCTTGGTCCGCTCCTTGGTGCGGACCAGATGATGGTGGACCGCCGACGTGGCCAACAACGACGGGATCGGTGCGTGCTCGCGGTCGGTATGCCGGTCCGAGATCACCAGCGTCGTATGGCCTTCCGCGATCGCCTGGCTCGCGCGGTTACGGAGATCCTCCAGCGCAGCAGCCAGACCCGCGCCACCTTCGGCGACCTCGTAGAGACCGCTGAGGACCTTTGCGGACAGACCGGGGTTGTCGCCGTCGTCGTTGATGTGGACGAGCTTGGCGAGGTCGTCGTTGTCGATCACCGGCCAGTGCAGCAGGATCTGCCGGCACGACGCGGCGGTCGGGTCGAGAAGATTCTGCTCGGGCCCCATCACGCGTGCCATCGAGGTGACGATCTCCTCGCGGATCGCATCCAGCGGCGGGTTGGTGACCTGCGCGAAGAGTTCGACGAAGTAGTCGTAGAGAAGCCGGGATCGCTTGGACAGCACGGCAACCGGCGTGTCGGTACCCATCGAACCGAGCGGTTCGTAGCCGGAGGCGGCCATCGGGGTCAAGAGGACGCGCAGATCCTCCTCGGTGTAGCCGAAGGACACCTGGCGTCGGACCACCGTGTCGTGGTTGGGCTTGTACACCGGACGGTCCGGCAGGGTGGCGATGTCGAGCAGCCCTGCGTGCAGCCACTCGTCGTAGGGCTCGGCGTCGATCAGGTCGCCCTTGACCTCTTCGTCGGGGATGATCCGGCCCGCCACGGTGTCGACGAGGAACATGCGGCCCGGTTCGAGGCGGCCCTTGGAGATCACGTCGTCGACCGGCACCTCGAGCACACCTGCCTCCGACGCCAGGATCACCCGTCCGTCGCGGGTCTGCCACCAGCGTCCTGGGCGGAGTCCGTTGCGGTCGAGGACGGCGCCGACGACGCTGCCGTCGGTGAAGGTGACGCACGCGGGACCGTCCCAGGCCTCCATCAACGATGCGTTGAACTGCAGGAACGCGCGGCGCTTGGGGTCCATGTCGGGGACGTTCTCCCATGCCTCGGGCACCATCATCATCACGGCATGCGGCACGCTGCGGCCGCCGAGCACGAGCAACTCCAGCACCTCGTCGAGCGATGCGGAGTCCGATGCCTCCGGCGTGCAGATGGGGAACGCGCGGGCCAGGTCGCCTGGGATGAGCCCGGTGTCGAGGAGCGCTTCGCGGGCGCGCATGCGATTGCGGTTGCCGCGCACGGTGTTGATCTCGCCGTTGTGGGCGACGAACCGGAACGGGTGTGCCAGCGGCCAGGACGGAAAGGTGTTGGTGGAGAATCGGGAGTGCACGATCGCGATGGCGCTCCAGCAACGCTCGTCACGCAGGTCGTCGTAGTAGAGAGGCAGCTGCATCGTGGTGAGCATGCCCTTGTAGACGATCGTCCGGCTCGAGAGCGACGGGAAGTAGAGGCCGGTGCCGGCTTCCTCGATCTCCGGGGTGACGCGCTCGGCCTGCTTGCGGAACGGGTAGATGAACCGGTCGAGGTCGATGCCGGCGAGTCGCGTGCCTCCGGGGGCCGGCTCGACGGTCACGAAGAGTTGCATCATGTGCGGCATGCAGCCGAGCGCGGTTTCGCCGATGTCGGCACGCACGGCATCCACCGGAAGCTCGCGCCAGCCGAGGATCGTGACACCCTCGGCGTCGGCAAGCGCCTCGACCCGCTCGATGGCCAGTTGTCGAAGACCGGCGTCGGCGGGGAGGAAACAGATGCCCGCGGCGTAGGTGTTGGCGCCGTCCGCCGATGGTGCGGGAAGGTCGAAGCCCGCGGTCTCGCGAAGGAGTTCGTCGGGGAGCTGGATCAGGATTCCCGCGCCGTCACCGCTGTTGACCTCGGCTCCGGCCGCGCCGCGATGTTCCAGATTCTCGAGGGCAAGCAGACCGTCGGCGACGATCGAATGAGAGCGGCGGCCGTGAATGTCGGCAACCATTGCCACGCCACAGGAATCGACCTCGGCTTCGGGGTCGTACAGGCCCTGCTTGGCCGGAAGCGCAGAAAACAGCATCACTACCTCCACACTCGATCCGAGACGAATCGCACGCTGGATGTCCGTTGGGACAGCGTTGGCCCGTGGAGCACATATGCGTCGCGCAGGCGACCGGCCGATGACATGGGCTGCATCGAGGTGATCGTCGCGCGTCGCGAAATTCAAGTCTATCTGAACCGAACCCGAGACGTTGGAACTGCGGATCGGGGTCGCACGTGGGACGCGTGTGATCTTGGCGACCGAGCCGATGTCCGTGCTCACGGCGACCCACCGTCGACGTCGTCGGCGCCGCGGGCCTGTCGGGCGCAAGAAAGTAGGGGAAGAAACTTCTTCCCCTACCCTTGGTGTCTTCCCTCAGAAATTTCTCGCGGACGACTACGAACCCCGGGGAAGAAGTTCTTCCCCTAGATTTTGTTGGCGGACCCGAGCGCATTTGACCAGGTCAGCGGGTCGGTTGCCCGCCTCATCGGATCAATCAGCGTCGGACTTGGATTGCGCTTCGTTCGTATCCGTCGAGTCCGCGTCAGCCTCACCGGCATCGGCCTCCGGGGCGACATCACCGGCATCGGCCTCAGCGTCAGCCTCACCGGCATCGGCCTCAGCGGTGGGCTCATCGGCGACGTCGGGGGTGTCGCCTGCTTCCTCGTCCACCTCGTCCACCTCGTCCGGTTCCGGTTCGACGCCTTCGGTCGCACTGGAGCTGTCGGGTTCGTCGCCGGACTCCCCCGTCGCCTCGACCTCGTCCTCGTCCTCGGCGATCTCCTCGGCGACGTCGTCCTTGGTCTGGGCGTCGGTCTCGGTGTCTGCGTCGGTCTCGGTTTCCCCGTCGGTCTCGGTTTCCCCGTCGGTCTCGGTTTCCCCGTCGGTCTCGGTTTCCCCGTCGGTCACCTCGGGCTCGTCGGTGGCCTCCTCTTCGAGATCGTCGCCGACCTCCGCCTGCTCGCCATCAGACTGCTCTGCCTCGTCCTCGTCTGCAGTGGTGACTGCCGAGTCACCATCGTCGGCGGTTTCGTCCTCGGCCGTGCTGCTGGCGGTTTCCTTCGCGCCATCGGTTTCCTCCGCGGCGCCGACAACGTCCTCGGGTTCGTCCTCGTCGCCGTCTTCATCCGCTGAAGTCTCGGCGTCGGCGACTTCGTCACCGTCACCATCGTCGGTCTCGTCTTCGGCGTCCTCGGCAACTTCGGCGTCCCTGGTGTCGGCGTCCTCGGCGACTTCGGCGTCTTCGGCAACAGACTCATCGTCGGCCTTGTCACCGTCGTCGTCGCCGACCAGCGCCGCCGTGCCAACGACCGCTGCGCCGGCGACTGCCGCACCGGCAACTGCCGTGCCGCGATCATCTTTGGTCTCGTCGATGTCGTCGAGGTCTTCGTCGTACCAGTCGTCGACGTAGCCGGCGATGCCGCGCTCTTCGAGTTCGGCCGCGCGTTCGGGGTGGTACATCTCCAGGCCCTGCTCACGACCGCGCGGTGCGATCACGAAATAGGCGGCAGCACAGGCAAATACGATTGCCGCGGTGAACACGTTGATCCGGATTCCGCCGATCAGGGTGGCCGGATCGGAACGCAGCAGTTCGACGCCGAAGCGACCCAGGCAGTAACCCGCGACATAGAGCGCGAACAGTCGGCCGTGGCCGATGCGGAAATGCCGATCGATCAGTACCAGCGCGATGACCAGCACGACGTTCCACAGCAACTCGTACAGGAACGTGGGATGGACAACCGCAACCACGTCGCCGTTGGAGACACCGGAGATCAAGCCGGGGTCGCGGTGGCCCGCGGAGTCCACGCGGTCGTAGATCTCCAGGCCCCAGGGCACCGTGGTTTCTCGGCCGTACAGTTCCTGGTTGAAGTAGTTTCCGAGGCGGCCGATGGCCTGGGCCAACAGGATCGGCGGCGCGATGGCATCACCGAACGCGGTTAACCGGATGCCGCAGCGTCGCGCACCGATCCACGCGCCCAGGGCACCGAAGAACACCGCACCCCAGATCCCGAGACCACCGTCCCAGATCTTCACGGCGTCGATCGGCGACTTGGGTCCGTCACCGAAATACGTCTGCCAGTCCGTGATCAGGTGATAGATCCGACCGCCGATCAAGCCGAACGGCACCGCCCAGATCGCGACGTCGAGGACCTCACCGTCCTGGCCGCCGCGTGCGATCCACCGTCGATTGCCCCACCAGACGGCGACGACGATGCCGACGATGATGCACAGCGCGTAGGCACGGACTGGGAAAGGACCGACGTACCACACACCCTGAGGTGGGCTCGGTATGTACGCCAAAATCGTTGTCGTCGGCCCGTCCAGGGCGGTCGGCAGCGTCACGCTGTCACCCTAACCGACACTAGAACACAGCCTCACACCATCCTCGGCGATGTCGGACGAACAGCGCGCGCAAGTCGGCAATGGTCACCGAGGCGATCGAACGCCCTCGGCGAGTTCGGTGACGAGGTCGGCAAGATGGTCGTCACCGGCGTGAGCGGCGGTCACCAGGGCCGAACCGACGATCACGCCGTCGGCGTATGCGGCGATCTCGGCTGCCTGCTGGCGGTTGCGCACGCCGAGACCCACGCCGATCGGGATGTCGGAGTAGGCGCGCACGCGGGCACACAGTTCGGGTGCGGCATCCGAGACCGCGTCGCGTGCGCCGGTCACACCCATCGTCGACGCGGCGTAGACGAATCCGCGCGATGCGTCGACGGTCAGCGCGATGCGCTCGGTCGTCGACGACGGTGCAACCAGGTAGATCCGGTCGAGTTCCTGTTCGTCGGACGCCGCATGCCATGCCGCGCCCTCTTCCGGGATGAGGTTCGGCGTGATCAGACCGGCGCCACCGGCATTGGCCAGATCGCGGGCAAACCGGTCCACCCCGTATTGCAGGACCGGATTCCAGTAACTCATCACCACCGAGTGGCCACCCGCGTCGGCAATCGCCTCGACAGCCGTGAACACGTCGCGCACCCGGACCCCGTTGGTCAGGGCGAGGTCGGCGGCGTCCTGGATCGTGGGTCCGTCCATCACCGGGTCGGAATACGGCACGCCGATCTCGATGATGTCGCAGCCCGCGTCGACCATCGTGCGGAACGACGACAACGAGCCGTCGACCGTCGGATAGCCCACGGGGAGATAGCCGATGAGGGCGGCACGGCCTTCGCTGCGACATTGCGCGAACACCGAACCCAACTTCGACGGCGGGGCGGTGACGGTCATCGGGCGGCTCCCGGTTCGGCGGCTTCGTCCTGCGAGGGTGGCGGGTCGAACAGATGGAACCATCGGGCTGCGGTGTCGACGTCCTTGTCGCCGCGCCCGGACAGGCTCACCACGATGATCGAGTTCTCGCCGAGTTCGCGTCCGAGCTTGAGTGCGCCGGCCACCGCGTGCGCCGACTCGATCGCCGGGATGATGCCCTCGCGTCGACTCAGCAGAGCGAGCGCGTCCATTGCCTCGGTGTCGGTGATCGGCCGGTAGTCGGCACGACCGGTGTCCTTGAGATACGCGTGCTCGGGGCCCACCCCCGGGTAGTCCAGACCCGCTGAGATCGAATGCGATTCGATGGTCTGGCCGTCCTCATCCTGAAGTAGGTACGAGTAGGCACCCTGGAAGGCCCCGGGTGTTCCGCCCGTGAAAGTGGCTGCGTGCCGCCCGGTCTCGACTCCGTCGCCGGCGGCCTCGTAGCCGGCCAGGCGCACCGAGGCGTCGTCGATGAACGGGTGGAAGATGCCGATGGCATTGGAGCCGCCGCCCACGCACGCGACAACGGCGTCGGGCAGTCGCCCCGCCGCATCGAGGATCTGTGCCCTGGCCTCGAGCCCCACGACGCGCTGAAGATCGCGGACCATGGTCGGGAACGGGTGTGGCCCCGCTGCCGTGCCGAAACAGTAATAAGTGTTGTGCGCGTTGGTGACCCAGTCGCGCATCGCCTCGTTGATGGCGTCCTTCAGGGTGGCCGAGCCGTTGTCGACGGCAACCACCTCCGCGCCGAGCAGACGCATGCGGGCGACGTTGAGCGCCTGCCGATCGGTGTCGACACGGCCCATGTAGATGATGCATTCCATGCCGAACAGGGCACACCCGGTCGCGGTCGCGACACCGTGCTGACCGGCACCGGTCTCGGCGATGATGCGGTTCTTACCCATGCGCCGCGCGAGGAGAAGCTGCCCGAGCACGTTGTTGATCTTGTGCGAACCCGTGTGATTGAGGTCTTCGCGTTTGAGGAAGATTCGTGCGCCACCCGCGTCGTCGCGCAGGCGAGTCGCCTCATACATCGGCGACGGCCGTCCGACGTAATCGCGCTGCAGGCGGTCGAGTTCGGCGAGGTAATCCTCGTCGCTGCGCATCTTCTCGTAGCCGGTGGTGACCTCGTCGATCACGGCCATCAGCGCCTCGGGCACATGCCGACCGCCGTAGACACCGAAGTGCCCGCCCTCGTCGGGCTCGATCGAGGTACGACTGGTCAGGCCAACGCTGGCGGCCGGCACCTCGGTTTCACCGCGGATCGATGAATGCTGTTGAGCTGTCACAAGATCTCACAGACTCTCGGGCTCACACGGCGTAGGGCACCCCCCACCACCGATGTCAGCGAACAGGTTTCGGACAGGAAGGGTGGGTACCCGCGGTGACCAGCTCGCTGACCGCCGCACGGGGATCGCCGCTGGTGACCAGACCCTCGCCGACGAGAACGGCATCGGCACCGGCGCCCGCGTAGGCCAGCAGGTCGGCTGTGCCACGCACCCCCGACTCGGCGATGCGGATCACCTCGGTAGGCAGCCCCGGGGCGATCCGCGAGAACGAGTCGCGGTCGACCTCGAGGGTCTTGAGGTTGCGGGCATTGACGCCGACGACCGAGGCCCCCGCCTCCAGGGCACGGTTGGCCTCTTCCTCGGTGTGCACCTCCACGAGCGCGGTCATGCCCAGACTTTCGGTGCGGTCGAGCAGTGCCGCGAGGACGTTCTGCTCCAGCGCCGCGACGATCAGCAGGATGACGTCGGCGCCGTGCGCGCGGGCCTCGTGGATCTGATACGGGCCGACGATGAAGTCCTTGCGCAACACCGGGATGTTGACCGCGGCGCGCACGCTGTCGAGATCGGCGAGCGATCCGCGGAAGCGGCGTTCCTCGGTGAGGACGCTGATGATGCGCGCCCCGCCAGACTCGTAGGCGCGGGCCAGTTCGGCCGGGTCGCCGATCGTCGCGAGATCGCCCTTCGACGGACTTGCGCGCTTGACCTCGGCGATGACACCGATACCCGGCTTGCGCAGCGCGGCCATCGCGTCCTTGGGTGCGGGCGCCTTCGCTGAGGCCGCCTTCACTGCCGCATAGTCGAGAACTGCTTCACGCGCTGCGACATCGGCTTTCACTCCCTCGATGATCGAATCGAGGACGGTGGGCGTGCTCACGGCGAATGGCTCCCTTTCGCTCGTCGTGTGTTCCTCAGGGTAGCCCGCGGGCCTGCGACACCTGATCTCGGGTTGGCCGAAGCATCGACGCCGGTCTCCAGGCCCCGGTCTGCCCTTCGTGTGTCGAGCAGATCACCTGTGGTGCATATCGTCGGCGTCGCTCAAAGCGCTACCGACATCGCAGGACACGGTCTTATTTGCTGTCGAGATCCGTCGGATCGATACCGGTGTCGAGTGCGTCCCACATCATGCGTTCATTGGCTGGTGCGCCGTGAGGGTTCGGATCGTCGGACTTGGTCTGGACATCGGGCTTTGTCGCATCGTCGGGCTTGGTCTGGACGTCGGGCTTGGTCGCGTCGGCATCCGAGGTGGCTGCATTGCCAGACGGTCCGGACGGCGTTTCCGCATCCGTGCGGTTCTCGTGGTCTTTGCGTTTCTCGTAGTCGGCGAAGATCTTGCGTTCGAGTTCGTCGCGTCGCGCCGCCGGCGTCTGATACTTCGACGACATCGCCGAGCCGTTGACCACCCGTAGGAGCGCCACCGCAGCGGCCACCGAACAGACGGTGCCCACAAGGACCACCGCGCCTGCCCAACTGTTGGTGGTCACCAACAGGATGCGGTACTTGTCGGGGATGCCACCGGCCTTGGCGGCATAGATCGCGTCGGCACCGTTGACGATCAACGACAACGCGGGGAACGCCGCGAGCACACCACCGGCCGCGATCACGATCGCCAGCACGCGCAATGCCCAACCCCGCAGGGAGAACGCGGCCGCGATCGCCGCCAGCATCACCAATGCCAGTGGCGTCAGCCACGGACTCCAATCGGCACCCTTGACCACGAAGTCTCGTTGCGGTGCGAGCCCGTCTTCGGCGGACGCCGTCGCCCAGGTCATCCTCGATGCGGCCCAGAACGCCAGCGCCGCCGCCACGAGCAGGAGCGCCGCCAAGCCTTGACGCCGCCGAACCGATTTGCGCCGCAGTGCCTCGACGTCTTCGTCGGTGAGTTTCACGACTGTGGGTTTCGCGGCTGGGACCCACCGCCGGTAGATGGTTCGACGCGACGCATCGTCGCAGCCGCGGCGACCGCGCTGAGCACCGTCTTCGCCTTGTTGCGGGCCTCGTTGTACTCGTACTCCGGTTGGCTGTCGGCGACCACTCCGGCGCCGGCCTGGACATATGCTCGACCGTCGACCATCAGCGCGGTCCTGATCGCGATGGCGGTGTCGGCGTTGCCGGCGAAGTCGATGTATCCGACGATGCCGCCGTAGAGGCCGCGGCGGGTCTTCTCGTGTTCGTCGATCAGCTCCATCGCCCGTACCTTCGGCGCGCCGGTCAGCGTCCCGGCGGGAAAGCAGGCCGTGACGGCATCCAGCGCGTGCTTGTCGTCGCGGAGAACCCCCGACACCGTCGACACGAGGTGCATCACGTGGCTGTATCGCTCGACGTGGCGGTAGTCACCCACCTTCACGGTGCCCGGCACGCACACGCGCCCCAGATCGTTGCGGGCGAGATCGACGAGCATCAGGTGCTCGGCGTTCTCTTTCTCGTCCTCGAGCAGATCCTTGCCCAGCAGCTGGTCTTCTTCCTCCGTGGCTCCGCGCCAGCGCGTCCCGGCGATCGGGTGCGTGGTGGCGAGACGGTCGGACACCGTCACGAGTGCCTCGGGACTGCTGCCGACGATGGTGAACGCCGTCTGCCCGCCCGAACCCGTGGCGTCGGATTCCGCGCCGGGCATCCGCAGCAGATACATGTATGGGCTCGGGTTGGAGGCACGCAACGCGCGATAGACGTCGATCGGGTCGGCGTCGGTGTCCATCTCGAAGCGCATCGACGGCACCACCTGAAAGGCCTCGCCCGCCTCGATCTCGCCGACCAGGCTGGTGACGATCTCACCGAACTCCTCCGGGGTTCGCTGTTCGGTGAACTCGGGAGCGGGCCGCGAGAACCGCGACACGGTCGAGCGCGCCGGGGCGGCCAGCGCCTCGGTCATCTTGTCGAGGCGCGCGACGGCGTCGACATAGGCTTCTTCGGCGCGGTCGGCGGAGCCGTCCCAGTTGATGGCGTTGGCGATGAGCGTGATGGTGCCTTCGTGATGGTCGACGGCGGCCAGGTCGGCGGCCAGCACCATCATCATGTCGGGCAGGCCGAGGTCGTCGACCGTCGTCTCGGGTAGCCGTTCGAGCCTACGGACCATGTCGTAGGCGAGGAAGCCGACAAAACCGCCGGTGAGCGGCGGCATGTCGGGGAGCGGGTCGGTCGCCAGCAGCCGGAGTGACTCGGCGAGCGTCTCGATCGGGTCACCACCCTCGGGCGCCCCGGCGGGCACGGTGCCCCACCAGCGGGCCTGTCCGTCGACGACGGTGAGCGCCGACGGCGATCCAGCACCGATGAACGACCACCGCGACCAGGAGCGGCCGTTCTCGGCGGACTCGAGCAGAAAGGTGCCGGGCCGTTCGCCGGCGAGTTTCGCGAAGGCCGACAGCGGGGTCTCGGAGTCGGCAAGAACCTTGCGCGTCACCGGGACGACGCGATGGTCGCGGGCAAGGTCGAGGAACTCTGCAAGCGTGGTGGTGTCGGCCTCTGCGTGTGGGTTCGAACTGTCGGGTTCCGAAGCCGTGCTCATCCGAGCGGCTCGCCGCCGACACCCCACTGCTGACGAGGAATCTCGTTGATGGTGACCCAGACAGAGTCCGGGTTCTTACCGGTCGCTTTGGCATACGCCTCGGTCACGGCCGCGATCGTCTCCCGCTTGATCCGGTCACTCAGGCCTGGGGTCTGCGAGATCTGGATGAGTGGCATGGATGCATCGCCTTTCTGCTCGGTATCCGACGGCCATTGTTCGCCGTCTCCCATTGTCGCTCGCGGCCGGGGTCGCGCGGTCGGGCGCACGGTCAACGGTTTGGGACGCCCAGTCAACGGTTTGGGGTCGGGTCAGGTCGGGTCGGCCAGCGGGAGCGGCTCGGTGTCGAAGCAGCTGTGGTTGCCGGTGTGGCAGGCAGCACCCACTTGGTCGACGACGAGCAGCACCGTGTCGCCGTCGCAGTCGAGCCGCACATCGTGCACGCACTGGGTGTGGCCGCTGGTCTCGCCCTTGACCCAATACTCCTGCCGCGACCGCGAGAAGTACGTCGCGCGACGAGTGGCGAGGGTGCGCTCGAGCGCGGTGTCGTCCATCCACGCGACCATCAGCACCGTCCCGGTCTCGCGCTCCTGGGCGACCGCGGTGAACAGGCCGTCGGCGTTGCGTTTCAGACGGCTAGCGAGGTCGGGGTCAAGACTCATCGCGACACTTCCTTTCCTTCATCGCACGGTGATTCCCGCGGACTTCATGGCCGCCTTGACGTCGGGAATGGTGAGTTCACCGAAGTGGAACACCGACGCGGCGAGCACCGCATCGGCGCCGGCTTCCACGGCCGGCGCGAAGTGCTCACGCGCTCCGGCACCACCGCTGGCGATGATCGGCACCGACACCGCGGCACGCACTGCGGTCAGCATCCGAAGGTCGAAGCCCTGCTTGGTGCCGTCGGCATCCATCGAGTTGAGCAGGATCTCCCCGACTCCGAGCTCTTGGCCGCGACGAGCCCACTCGACCGCGTCGATCCCGGTTCCCTGACGTCCACCGTGGGTGGTGACCTCCCAGCCCGACGGCGTCGGCTTGCCGTCGGCGGGAACCGTCCGGGCGTCGACCGACAGCACGATGCACTGCGAGCCGAACCGGCGACTCATCTCGCCGAGGACCTCAGGGCGAGCGATGGCAGCGGTGTTGACCGAGACCTTGTCGGCACCGGCGCGCAACATGGCGTCGACGTCGTCGACGGTGCGGATGCCCCCACCCACGGTCAACGGGATGAAGACCTGATCGGCGGTGTGCTTGACGACCTCGATCATCGTCGACCGACCTGCGCTCGACGCGGTCACGTCGAGGAAGGTGAGTTCGTCGGCGCCTTCGCGGTCGTAGCGTTCGGCCAGCTCGACCGGGTCCCCCGCATCGCGGAGATTCGTGAAGTTGACGCCCTTCACCACTCTGCCGGCGTCCACATCCAGGCAGGGAATCACTCGGGTCGCAAGGGTCATCGGGGTCCTCCGAGTTCTTCTGGTCGCGTCTCCCATTCGTCGCCGACGGTCTCGGCGATGACCGCCATCAACTCGTCGTGCAACCCGGGAGACCCGGTGACGATTCCCACCGATCGCGCTGTCCAGGGTGTCCCACCCAGATCGGTGGCGACGCCTCCGGCGGCACGCACCAGGGCGGCTCCGGCTGCGTTGTCCCAGGCATGACGCCCGAAGGCGATGGCACCGCCGAAGATCCCGGCAGCTGTGTAGGCGAGGTCGACCCCGGTGCTGCCGGTCATCCGCAATCGGGCGGCCCGACTGCTCAGTGCCCGGATCACGTCGGCGCGGCGCGCACCGGCGTAACGACCGCCGTGCGACGCGTTGAACGGCCCGTAGGCAATGGCTTCCCGGGCCAGCTCGGCGTCACGCAGCGGCGGTGCGGGCCGACCGTCGACCAGCAACGGACCGTCGACGTGACCCGCGTACCGCACCCCTTGAAGCGGCAGCCATGTGAGACCGAGGACCGGATGACCGTCGACGAGCAACCCCAGCAGGATGCCCGTCAGCGGCACACCGGTCGAGTAGTTGTAGGTGCCGTCGATGGGGTCGAGCACCCACACCACGCCCTCGTCGACCGGTGGGCCACCGAACTCCTCGCCGTGTACCGGCAGTCCGGTGGTCTCGGCGAGCTCAGCGGCTATCCGGCGCTCGAGGTCGAGGTCGACCTGGGTGGCGAAGTCGGTGGGACTCTTGGTGACCGCGCTGGGAGCGCCCACTCCGGCCACGAAATCGTCGGCCGCCGCGTCGAGCACCGACCCGGCGACGTCGAGAAGCCTCGGGTAGTCGAGGGTGGCGACCGAGGTCATGTGCCCGAGACGGCCGACAATGCCTCGGGCAAGGTGAACCGGCCTGCGTAGAGGGCTTTGCCGACGATCGCGCCCTCGACGCCCTGGTCGACGAGCCCGGCGATGGCCACCAGGTCGGCGACCGCCGACACCCCGCCGGAGGCGACGATCGGCGCCGAGGTGGCCGCGGCGACCTCGGACAGCAGGTCGAGGTTCGGGCCCTTCAGGGTGCCGTCCTTGGACACGTCGGTGACGACATAGCGCGCGCATCCGTCGCGGTCCAGCCGGGTCAGCACCTCCCAGAGGTCGCCGCCGTCGGTGACCCATCCCCGACCGCGCAGCCGGTAGGACTCACCCTCGCGGATCACGTCGAGTCCCACCGCGATCCGATCACCGTGTTCGGCGATGGCGCGGGCGCACCACTCCGGGTTCTCCAGCGCAGCGGTGCCGAGATTGACCCGGGTGCAGCCGGTCGCGAGCGCGGCCGCAAGGGAATCGTCGTCGCGGATGCCGCCGGAGAGTTCCACCTTGACGTCGAGTTTCCCCACGACCTGCGCCAGCAGTTCGCGGTTGTCGCCACGCCCGAACGCGGCGTCGAGATCCACCAGATGAATCCACTCCGCACCGTCGGCCTGCCAGGCGAGCGCCGCGTCGCGCGGGGACCCGTACGAGGTCTCCGAGCCGGCCGCGCCCTGCACCAGACGGACCGCCTGCCCGTCGGCGACGTCGACTGCGGGAAGGAGTTCAAGGGTGGTGCCCATCGGTGTCGGTTGTCCTGTCTGTCGTGTGGTTTCGAATGTCCGGGTGGCGGTCACTGCGCGTGCGGAGGGTCGACGCGGGACGCTTCGTCGAGCGCTGCCAGATGCTCGTCGCGCACGGCGTTGACCATGCGCGTTGACACAGTACCGATCGCGGCGATCACGGCGACAACCGCGAGGAGCACGGCGACCAGACCGGCGATCGGGTTCCAGTGTGCGGCCAGCGCGATGATCGGCACGGAGACCACCAGGACGATCACCCCGGCACCCAGCGAGTAGAAGGCGAGTTTGGCGATGGAGAAGCGGGGACGGGACCGGTCGGTCATGACAGCGAGGTCACCCAGTTGAGCAGTAGTTGCGCGCCGGCGTCGCCGGACTTCTCGGGGTGGAACTGGGTCGCCGACAGCGCACCGTTCTCGACCGCGGCGAGGAATGGCCCACCGTGTTCGGCCCAGGTCAGCTTGGGCGAGGCCAGCGGCGAGCCGACGTTGTCCATCTCCCAGGTCTGCGCGGCGTAGGAGTGCACGAAGTAGAAGCGGGTGTCGGCTTCCATGCCGGCGAACAGCACAGAGTCTGCGGGTGCCTCGACGGTGTTCCAGCCCATGTGCGGCAATACGGGTGCCGGCAGTCGGCTGACCGTGCCGGGCCATTCGCCGCACCCGTCGGCCTCGACCTCGAATTCGACCCCGCGGTCGAAGAGGATCTGCATGCCGACGCAGATGCCCAGCACCGGGCGCCCGCCGGCGAGTCGTCGTCCGACGATGCGGTCGCCCTTCACCGCGAGTAGGCCCTCCATGCATGCCGCAAACGCTCCGACGCCCGGGACGACGAGTCCGTCGGCGTTGAGCGCGGTATCGAAGTCGGAGGTCACCGTCACGTCGGCACCGGTCCGTTCGAGCGCCCGCTGAGCCGAGCGCAGGTTACCCGACCCGTAGTCGAGGATGACGACGTTTGGGCTCACAGGGCGCCCTTCGTCGACGGCACGCCGCTGACTCGTGCGTCGTATTCGGTGGCCGCGCGCAACGCCCGCGCGACAGCCTTGAACTCGGCCTCGGTGATGTGGTGCTGATCGCGGCCGTAGAGGACCCGTACATGCAGCGCGATCCGGGCGTTCAGCGCGATCGACTCGAACACATGCCGGTTGATGACCGTCGAATACGGCACACCGGGATATCCGCCGATGACCGCGGCAAGCATGTGGTCGGGTTCGCCGGTGTGCACGCAGTAGGGCCGGCCGGACACGTCGACGACGGCCTGCGCGAGGGTCTCGTCCATCGGAATCCAGGCGTCGCCGAAGCGGCGGATGCCCTTCTTGTCGCCGAGCGCCTCGCGGAGCGCCTGACCGAGCACGATCGCGGTGTCCTCGATCGTGTGGTGGCCTTCGACGTCGACGTCGCCCTGCGCCTTGACGGTGAGGTCGAAGCTGCCGTGCTGGCCGAATGCGTTGAGCATGTGGTCGAAGAACGCGATACCGGTGGAGATGTCGGTGACACCGGTGCCGTCGAGGTTGAGTTCGACGGAGATCGACGACTCCTTGGTGGTTCGTTCGACCTTCGCGATGCGCGGTGGGCGGCTGGTCACGTCGTTGTCTCCAGATCTGCTGTCGCCAGCTCGCGGCTGACGTCGAGGAAGGCGTCGTTCTCGTGGGCCAGTCCGATCGTGACACGCAGGTATCCCGCGATGCCGACATCTCGGATCAACACGCCGTGGTCGAGGTAGCGCTGCCACGACGCCGGGGCATCGCGGAACCGCCCGAACAGGATGAAGTTGGCGTCGGAGTCGATGACGTCAAAACCCGCCGCGGCCAGTTCGGCGGCGACCCGTTTGCGTTCGGCGACGATTGCGGCGACCCCGGCCAGCGTCTCGCCGCTGTGCCGCAGGGCTGCCCGCGCGGCCGCCTGTGTGAGCACCGACAGGTGATACGGCAGTCGCACGAGCAGCAGTGCTTCGACGATGGCCGGCGACGCGGCGAGGTAGCCGAGGCGTCCGCCGGCGAAGGCGAAGGCCTTGCTCATCGTCCGGCTCACGACCACCTTCGTGGGGTAGGAGTCGATGAGTTCGACTGCGCTGGGCTGCGCGGAGAACTCGCCGTAGGCCTCGTCGACGATCACGATGCCGGGAGCTGCCTCGATGATGCGGCGCAGGTCGTCGAGAGCGATCGAACCGCCCGTGGGGTTGTTCGGCGAGGTGACGAACACAACGTCGGGGAGGCGGTTGACGATCTCGGTGACCGCGTAGTCGACGTCGAGCGAGAAGTCCGACGCCCGCGGCGCCTGCAGCCAGGTGGTGTCGGTGCCGTCGGAGATGATCGGGTGCATCGAATACGACGGCACAAAGCCCAGGGCACTGCGTCCGGGACCGGCGAAGGCCTGCAGCAACTGCTGCAGAATCTCGTTGGAACCGTTTGCCGCCCACAGGTTTTCGACCCCGAGCTGCACACCGGTGGCACGACTCAGATAGGCCGCCAGATCGGTGCGTAGCGCGAGCGCGTCCCGGTCGGGATACCGGTGCAGTTCGGCTGCCGCCGTGCGCGCCGACTCGGCGACGTCGTCGATGAGCGCCGGCGTCGGCGGGTGCGGATTCTCGTTGGTGTTGAGAATCACCGGAACCCGCAGTTGCGGTGCGCCGTAAGCACTCTTGCCGCGGAGGTTGTCCCGCAGGGGCAGGTCGCCGGCGCTGATTCCGCCACCGGGTACGACCACCGGCGAGGCGCTCACGCGGTATCTCCCGCGAAACGCTGTTTGATCGCGTCGCCGTGTCCGGGAAGATCCTCGGCGTCGGCGAGCGTGACGACCTTGTCGGCGACCTCGCGCAGCGCGGCCTCGTCGTAGTCGATGACGTGCACACCCTTGAGGAAGGTCTGGACTGAGAGGCCCGACGCGAAACGCGCCGAACCCGACGTCGGCAGAACGTGATTGGACCCCGCGCAGTAATCGCCGAGACTCACCGGCGCATACGGTCCGACGAAGATCGCGCCCGCGTTGTGCACCCGGTCGGCGACAGCGGCGGCGTCGCGGGTCTGGATCTCGAGGTGTTCGGCGGCATACGCGTCGACGACGGCGAGGCCCGACTCCAGATTGTCGACGAGGACGATGCCGGACTGGCTGCCGTTCAGTGCCGTGGTGACGCGCTCGCGGTGTTTGGTCGCTGCCACCTGCAGCGTCAGCGCTTCGTCGACGGCGTCGGCGAGTTCCGCGCTGTCGGTCACCAGCACCGACGCGGCGAGCACGTCGTGTTCGGCCTGCGAGATGAGGTCGGAGGCGAGGATGCCGGCATCCGCGGAATCGTCGGCGAGGATGGCGATCTCGGTCGGCCCGGCCTCCGAGTCGATGCCCACCACACCCCGGCACAGACGCTTGGCGGCGGTCACGTAGATGTTGCCGGGACCGGTGATGAGGTCGACAGGATCGAGGACATCTTGATCCGTATCCTCACCGCCGTAGGTGAGCAACGCGACGGCCTGCGCACCGCCGACCGCCCACACCTCGTCGACGCCGAGCAGCGCGCACGCGGCCAGGATCGTGGGGTGGGGCCAGCCGCCGAAGTCCTTCTGCGGGGGCGATGCCACGACGAGCGAGCCGACGCCGGCCTCCTGCGCGGGCACGACGTTCATGATCACGCTCGAGGGGTAGACGGCGTTGCCGCCGGGCACATACAGCCCGACGCGGCGCACCGGGATCCACTTCTCGGCGACCACGCCGCCGTCGACCACCTGCGTACGGGTGGTCTCGCGCCGCTGGTCGGCGTGCACCTTGCGAGCCCGATCGATCGACTCACGCAGGGCGTCGGCGACCGCGGGATCGAGTCGATCTAGTGCGTCGGCGATCACGGCGGCGGGTACTCGCACCGACGCAGGCTTGACGCCGTCGAACTTCTCCCCGTATTCCAGGGCCGCCTCGGCGCCGCGCTGCGCCACCGCATGCACCACCGGCTCCACCGTGTCGAGTACGGCGTTGACGTCGGTGCCTCCACGCGGCAGCGCGCGGCGCAACTGCGCCAGCGTCGGGGTGCTACCGCGCAGGTCGGTTCGGGCGAGCATGATCACTCCTGGTTGTGGTGGCATTTCGATTCCAGGATATGGGGTCGCACCATTGGTTTTCGAATCCGGTCCTCGGGCAGTCGAGCGGGTCCACCGCAAAGCCGCTCCAGGCGAGGCACATTGATCATGCAGTTCACCACCAGCAAAAACGACTAGTTGGACTAGTCAATCTGGAGTAGGGTCGAGTTCATGAAGACCATTTCCAGTACCGAGGCAAAGACGCGGCTCAATGCCCTGCTTGCGGAGGTCGAGCGATCTGGTGAGTCGGTCACCATCACCAACCACGGCCGGCCCGTGGCCGTCATCAGTCCGGTCACGATGCGTCCGAGGACCTTCGGCCAGCTGCCCGCCATCGCGGTGCCAGACACCTTCGATGACCCGCTCCCGGACGCCGAACTGGCACCGTGGGAGGGCAGTCGGTGACCGCGATCCTGTTGGACACCAACGCACTTCTCTGGCTTGTGTCCGCGCCGGACAAGATCTCGGATGCAGCCCACACCATGTTGGCGGACCAGTCCAACGAGTTGTTTGTCTCTGCCGCGTCGGCCTGGGAGATCGCCATCAAGACACGTCTCGGACGGTTGGACGGCGAGCCACTGCTGTCCGCGTGGGGCGAAACACTCACCGCGATGAACACCAACGACCTCGCGATGGACTCCGCCGACGCCACCCTGGCGGGCCGACTCAACTGGGACCACCGCGATCCGTTTGATCGGATGCTCGTAGCGCAGGCCGTGCGCCGTGGCTTGACGATTGCCACGAGCGACGACGTCATCGCCGACTGTGCGTTGACGCCGGTTCTCGACACCACCCGCCGGTGAGCGCGCGGCGCCTCGGCGGCCGTCGAAGAAGTTCTTCTAGATTTGCGCGCCGGCCCCGGACAATTTGCCCAGTTCAGAGTGCTGGTCACCGAGTTGTTCGGATCACGGAATGTCGAGACCCAGGTCCAGCACCGTCACCGAATGCGTGAGAGCCCCCACGGCGAGGTAATCGACACCGGTGCGGGCATAGTCGGCGGCGACGTTGATGCTCAGACCGCCGGAGCTTTCCAGCTTGGTCTCCGGCGAGCGGGTGTCACGTCGCTGAACGGCCATCTGGGTCTCCCACGGCTCGAAATTGTCGAGCAGCACGAGCTGTGGTTTCAGGGCGAGCACCTCGTCGAGTTGGCTCAGCGAATCGACCTCGACCTCCACCGGCAGATCCGGCGCAGCTGCGCGCACGGCCTCCAGCGCAGCGCTCACCGATCCCGCCGCAGCGACGTGGTTGTCCTTGATCAGCGCGGCGTCACCCAGGCCCATCCGGTGGTTGACTCCCCCACCCGCGCGCACCGCGTACTTCTGCAGATAACGCATGCCGGGCAGGGTCTTTCGCGAATCACGGATCTTGGCGTCAGTGCCCTCGACGGCGGCTACCCAGGCGGCGGTCGCCGTCGCAATGCCGGACAGGTGGCAGATCAGGTTGAGCGCGGTGCGCTCGGCCGTCAGCAACGCCGCGGTCGGCGCGCGCACCGCAAGCACCACATCGCCGGGCGCAACATGGGTCCCGTCGGGCACCGAGGCGGTGACCTCGTAGGCGTTCGGGCCGATCACCTCGTCGAAGACGGCCATGACCACCGGCACGCCCGCGATCACACCGTGGGCGCGGCTCACGATGGCGGCGTCGGTCACCGCATCGGCGGGCACCGTGGCGGCCGATGTGACGTCGGGTCCGTAGCGGAGATCCTCGTCGAGCGCGGTGCGGATCAGCGCCCGGACCTCGTCGGTGATCGGAAGGTCGAGGGTGTCGCCGGCGACGGCCTGGCCGACGAAACCGACCTCACTCACCGGAGCCGGGGTTGCCGATCGCGATCATCCGCTCGACGCTGCGTCGTGCGCGTTCGGCGACGTCGTCGGCGACGAATACCTCGTCGCGACCCTCGCGAAGCGCACGCAGCAGAGCGGCCGGCGTGATCATCTTCATGTAGGGGCACGACGCGCGGTCGTTGACGGCCTGGAAGTCGATGCCGGGCGCGGCCTTACGCAACTGATGCAGCATGCCGACCTCGGTCGCCACCAGGACCTGCTTGGCGCCTGTCTCGCGTGCAGCGTCGATCATGCCGCCGGTGGAGAGGATCCTGACCCGGTTGTCGGGCACCGCGCCTTCGCCGGCAAGGTAGAGAGCCGATGTGGCGCAACCGCATTCGGGGTGGATGAACAGGTCGGCGTCGGGGTGGCTGGCGGCCTGCTCGGTGAGTTCGTCACCGTTGATGCCCGCGTGCACGTGGCACTCGCCGGCCCAGATGTGGATGTTGTCGCGGCCGGTCTCGCGCTTGACGTGGGCGCCGAGGAACTGATCCGGCAGGAAGAGCACGTCACGGTCGGGGTCGATCGAGGCGACCACGTCGACGGCGTTCGACGACGTGCAGCAGATGTCGGTGAGTCCCTTCACCTCGGCCGTCGTGTTCACATACGACACGACGACGGCGTCGGGGAACTCGGCCTTCCACTCGCGCAGGTCGTCGGCGGTGATCGAGTCGGCCAGCGAGCAACCGGCCCGCGCGTCGGGGATGAGGACGCGCTTGTCGGGGCTCAGGATCTTGGCGGTCTCGGCCATGAAGTGCACACCGCAGAACACGATCTCGTCGGAGTCGACCTCGGCGGCGATGCGCGACAGTGCAAGCGAGTCACCGACGTGGTCGGCGACGTCCTGGATGGCGGGCAGTTCGTAGTTGTGCGCGAGCAACGTGGCGTTGCGTGCCCGAGCGAGTCGTCGGACCTCGTCGGCCCACTCCTGGGTTGGCTCCACGCCGGCATAGCCGGCCGGGGTGTCGTACCACTGTGCGTCCAACAGTCCCGGGGTGCTGGTCAGCCCGGCCGGGCGGTCGCTGATGATGCTCATTGCCACTCCTGTCGCCTGCCCCGGATTCCGGGGCGGGTTCCCGGTACACGGTCCGCATCCCGGGAGGTTTTCGACTGGTGATCGAAAACGCTGTTCATCGTAACACTCGCCACACTTGGGCCATTCCCGGCAACCGCGGCGGTCGTGCAAATCGGGAGACGTACGGCCGCGTCGCGCAGAAACCGCGGGTGTGGCCAGAAACCGCTGGTGCCCCTCGGGTTTCTGACCAGACACGCGGTTTCTGAATCGCGACAACCAGTGCCGAGTTGGAGAACGCGAGTGCTGCAGCACTCGCGTTCTCCAACTCAACACGAGTCCTCGCAGCTCGAGGTGGAATGTGGCCAGGAGGAAGCCCAAGATCGGAAGAGCGTCGGGG
>NZ_JBSFQL010000037.1:0-40816 GCF_053588675.1 Gordonia sp. NPDC003422 | reverse complement strand
GCTGGCCCCGACGACCTCCGGGGTCTGTGTGTCGGGGCCAGCCGGTGCGCGACTCTCGCGGACCGCACCATCGGACGCTGAGTGTCGCGCGGTCTGTGGTTAGCCGGTGAGTGCGCCGTGGGTGCGGGCGTATTCGGCGGCTTCGGCTTCGCGGTGTGCGGTGTGTGCGTCGGCGAGTATGGCGCGTGCGTCGGTGACGGTGTTGAGGGTGAGCGCGCTGCTGATGCTGTGCCACTTGCCGCCGCGTGCGCCTCCTGCGCCGTTGGGTGCGGTGAGTGCGCGGCCGCAGCGTTCGAGCCAGGACACGTCGGTGACGTGGAAGGCGGCGTCGATCCAGCGGGGGCCATGCCATGGCTGCGGGGCGCCGAGGACGTCGAACCGTTCGACCAGGATGCCGAGCACGCCGGCAACCTGGTCGAGGGTTCCGCGGTGTTCGCCGAGGGTGCGCCACGCCTGGATGAACTGGTCGTCAGCTTCGGCGAGGTCGGCGGGTGTCGCGCCGGCGGGGACGAGTTCTGCTGCCTTCGCGATCGCGGTGCACGCGGTGGTGAACGTCGGCCGGATGGATTCGATGAGCTGGTCGCCTGCTTTGCCTTGGAGGGTGCGCGCGAACTGTTGGGTGAGTTCGTGCTTCGCGGTGACCTTGAGGTCGGCCGGATTGCGGTTCGGCTGCACGAGAGCGTCGTCGAGAATGGCTGCGGCGTTGTCGGCGTCGAGGTCACCGCGGCGGACGATGCTGGCGATGTCGGTGGGCTCTGGTGGCGACCACGCGGCGACCGCGGCCATGGCGTCGGTGATCGCGGCCAGCTCGGCGGGGATGGCTCCGCCGAGGTTGGTGGTCTGCTCGACGAGGTTGGCGATGTCGCCGGGTAGCGCGTTGGTGCTCACTTCTTGTCTCCGAATCCCCACGAGGCCGGGTACGCGGGGCCGTCGTCCTTCGGCTTGGGCTTCTGCTCGGCGGGCTTGTCGTCGTCGGCTGGCGGTCGGACGCGAGCAACGAGCTGCTGCCACTGGTCGTCATCGAGCTCTGACAGCATCTGTTCGACGCCTGCGACGAGGGCGGCGAGCGGGTCCTTACGTCGGGGTTGCGTGGGTGTGGTCATTGGTTCCTGCTCTCTGCGTAGTCGATGATGTTGTGGCGATGGAAGATCCATCTTCCGGCGATGCGGTGGCCGTCGAGGTCGGCGGCGATGCGTCGGACGTGGCGCGGGGTGATACCGAGCAGGTCGGCGGCCTGGTGGGTGTCGACCTGCTCGGCTGGTTTCGATTGTGCGCGTGCCGGTTCCGGGGCTGGTCCGTTGCCGGACATGAGTAGGTGGGTGTGGAGTTCGGCGACCGCGGTCGGGATCGGTTGACCAACGATGCGACGACGGCGCTTGAACTCGGCGAGCACCCACAGCGCGACCTTGGTTTGCGCGGTGTCAAGAGTCGTCGGCATCGAGGCGTACCCCGTTGGCGATCGAGTTGCGCGAGCGCAGGCCACTCAGCAGTGGTAGCGGATCAGGTTGTGGTGGTTCGGCATTGGCGAGCACCTGTTCGCGGATGCAGGCGCGGCACGTCCATTTCCAGACTGATCCAGCGTAGCTGCGGACGGGGCCACGGCACACGCCGCAGACATGGCCGTTGTCGGTGGTCATGGTGTTCCTTGCTGTTGTAGGGCGATCTGCTCGACGAGCGCCTGTGACGCGCGCTTGACCTTCGTCGGGTGATGCGCTCCAATCCATGCGTCGGAGGGGCACATCGAACGACTTAGGCAGCAGGTGTTCGATTCCGCGCGGCACCAACGCTCCCAGGATTCGGTAGCGGGTCGAGCGTGCGGAATCCCAGACCCGCTGTTGCGAGTCCAGCGCGATCCGGCCCTCGGCGCGACCATAGGTGATGATCAGCCGCAGAACCGCATCCTTGTCTCGCAGCAGAAGTTGTTGCAGGATATTGACTTCCACTCCGGGCCAGAAGCTGGCCCAGTTGGTGACCGAGTGAATTCCGCACAGGCATTCCGCCGCGGGAATCTCGTCAAGGTCGTGATACTCGCAGGTCGCGGTGTACAGGAGGCCACGGCGGTGCGTGCTGAAAGTTCGGACCACGAACGGCGGAACGAGGGCCCCATCGTCGGTGACTTTCCAGACGCGCCACCCGACGTGACGATCAACGATCGGCGTTTCGCTTGCCGCTTTCCAGTTGATCTCGACGGGGAACAGCTCGGCGGTGTCGAGTTGCCACAGTGGTTGTTTCGGTGCATCCGGTGCGAATGGGTCGTCGCCGAACAGCCGGAATCCCGCCATCTGAAGTAGGTTGAAGTCGATCCGAGCGGCGCGGAGTATTCCGGTCTCCACGATGACGGGGCGGCCGTCGCGCAGGTAGTCGATGAACAGGGAGAGTGCGGGCGAGTAGGTCCGCAGTTGTCGTTCCTCGGCGTATCGCAGCACGCTGGCGCGGATCTCATCTATCGGGCTCATGCGGCACTTGCCTTTCGTGGTCGGCCTGGTTTGCCGGGAAGCGCGGGTCGGCGGCCACCGATGACGGCGTGGACGTCGGGCTGGGTTGTCGACCACTGGTGGCACGCGTCGACCGCGGGGCAGGTGCGGCACAGCTCGACCGCGGCCTGGTGGCGGTAGTCGGCGTCGGTGAATTCCTCGCTGTGGGCCTTGGGATCGAACAGCGCTTCGGAACCGACGCAGTTCGCGCCAGAGAGGTCGGCGGTCCCGCGCAGTATCTCGGCGGTGAGGTCAACCCAGCCACCCTCCCGGCGAGCCGGACCGCGGTGTTGGCTCACCACGGCTCGTCCAGCGGGTCATCGTCGGCTGCGTCGGCGGGCATCGTGCCGGCGAGGTCCTTGCAGCGAACCGACCAGGCGTTGCGGGCGGCGTCGACGAGTCGTACGCGTGTGTCGAAGTCGCTTGCGCGGTGCTCGATCATATCCAGGAGGGGCGCGACGATGCTCTCTGCGAGAGTTTCACAGGCGTCGGCGAATACGAGCATTAGGTGATCCACGTCGTGGATGTCGGAGAACGCTTCTGAGATAACGTCTTTCGCGGGCAGTCCTCGCGAGACGAGATCGAATGCCAGCCGTGCACCCCAGACCGCTTTCGCATCGAGGGATGGTAGTCCCAGCATCCCGTTCAACTGGCCGTTGGTGTCGACGGTGGGGATCGCACCAACGGTGTGTGCCCAGGGTTCGGTGACGCGCGCCAGGGTTCGTTCGGAGTCGGCCTGTGCGCGCATCTCGGCTAGGCGTGCCGGTTGCTCCGCACGCGATTGTTCGATGTGGTCGATCAGTCGGCGGGCCTCGGCTGCTTGATGGTTGAGTTCGGTGATGCGCTCGTCGCGGTCGGCCGGGTCAGCAGAACGCGCACCCGCCTCTTCGGCGAGGATGTCGGCGGCGATCCGGAGGTTGTCGGTGCGATCGGTCATTGGTCGTTCTCCTTGCAAGATTCATGGATGCCGGCCGAGAGGTCAGCGTCGAGGGTCATTGGGAAGCGGCAGACGCGGCAGGATTGTGTTGTCTGCCATGCCTTGTACGCATCGAGCGCGGATTGACGTTGCCCACCGATCCGGCGGTGAGCGTCGTTCCCAGAGCTTGGCGGTGGGCGCAGTGCAGCGATCTTCGCGACCAAATCAGCCGAGGCCGAATCAGCAGGTGCGTGCTCGCCGTCTTTCGCTGGCCGGAGTGACCAGGTGAGCGTGTCGCCCGGTCCGGGGCGTAGACGAAACACCGCTGCGAGTGGTTCGCGTTCTCCGACAGGAGACTTCGCTCGCAGACCACCGTGCCGATCCTTGTTGATCGTCACGTACGCCGTGCCACCTTGGCCGGGAACAAAGGCGTCCTTGGCCTTCACGCGAAGCGAGACACCGCCGACAGCGCGTCGTTTCGCTGGTGAACCGGTCGGCCCGGATGCGCGTGACTCTGCGCCTTTCGCGAGGTGGTCGATGAGGACCACACACGCTCCGGTACGCACGAGCGGCTTGATCACCCGCGTGTGGGTGACGGTGAAGTCGTCGCCGCTGTTGCTGGACGCCTTGAACATGGGCAGCAGCTCGCCGAGCGAGTCCAGCCCGATCAAGTCCGGCGTCCAGGTCGTGCAGTCGATGACGACCTGGATCAGTTCGAGCGGACCGTCCGGTTCGATGTAGCGGAACCGGTCGAGGTCCCCGAGCACGTCGGCCGTCACTCCGAGTTGCAGCAGACGCGCCGCGGTGGAGGCCGCGCCGTTGTGATCCATATCGACAAACAGGCCGCGACCGCCATCCTGCAAGGTCTCAGCGAGCGCGCACAGCAGCAGCCACGTCTTGCCGTGTTCCGGGTCGGAGAACAACAGATTCAGCTGCCCTCGGTAGAAGATGCCCGGACCGTCATCGCGGCGCATCACAGTCGGTGTCGGCGGGTCAGGGAGATCGCCAGCGAGCAGTGCCGCGATGTCGAAATACGGTGCCCGCTCCGGGGTGGTACCGGTACCCGGTACTGGGGTGGGTACCGGTACCGCTGTGCTGTTGGTGGGGGTGGTACCGGTACCAGTACCGGGTGTTGGTACCGGTACCACCTGGGGTTTGCTGGCCCCGCTTGGTTCTGATTCGTGCTGGTCAGCCGGTACGGTACTGGTTCCGGTACCAGTACCGGGGTGGTACTCGCTCACATCGGCCTCCTGATTGCCCAGGGGTTCGCGGCCAGCCACTGGCGACGGGTGGCGATCCGCCGGCCAGCCTCTCTCCACTCGATCGCCTGGGACACCTCGACCGCGGCGTCCTTGATGGCGCGGATTTCGTCGAGCGCGTCCAGCTCGGCGAGCAGCACATCGCGGACACCGGCCGTCAAGAGCGCGTTGAACTGTGCTCGGTCGACGCCTTCGGGCATCGGCAGATGCACCAGCCGCGCACGGAGGTCGAGGGCTTCGGGATACGTGATGCTCATTCGGCCACCCGCTTCCGGCAGGCAGGGCCGACACCGAGCTGGCGTGATCGTTTCGCGGTGAGCGGGGAACCGCAGACACGGCACACAACGGCGAGGACGTAGTTGCCCTCGCGCAACGCGGCCAACATCAGTTTGTCTGCCGGGTCGAGGTACTGGTCGAGGTCGAGTTCGGTGATAGAATCAGCACTGATCCGCCCACCACATGGATCTTGTTGCCTGCCCTCGGTTGCCCGACCGGGGGCGGCGTCATTTCCGGGACTCATTCGCAATCACCACCGATCTGGTCGGCCTGGTGGTCGGTGATGCCGAGATCGTCGAGCCAGTCGAGGTGTTCGTAGTCGGGGCCGCTCATGCTGCGCCACCCATCGGGGTCATCGAGGCGTCAACCTCGTTCAGGTCGACGCGGATTACCTTGTGGCCGTTGCGGTATCCGCGCATCCGGCCGTCGGCGATCATCTGTCGAATGGTGCGCGGGGTGACGCCGATGTAGGCGGCGGTTTCCTGAATAGTTGCCCAGCGACGGGGCAGTGTGGACTTGGCCACTGAATCCTCCAGAGACGAAAACGGAGAACACCAAGCATTCACCACGGGCTCATTTTGCGTGGTTCTGCTCGACGTTCTCCGATACGACCTCCAGGGTCTTTGCGCGGAGCGGGTGACGAGCGTCCAGGGCTCGTTTCACCTCCAACGCCGTTCGGTCTTTCAGTGAATGTCGGTCGCCTCCAGGGCTATCCGGCCAATCTCCTACTTGACGTAGCGGGTCGGTGTTCAGTTATGCGGCGCGGTATTCCGTGCCTGGAACCAATACAGCACGAATTGCCGCGTAACGCAAAGACTCACCGGGGCGTGTCTCCCTCAATCAGTTTCGACAGTGCCTCGGCGATCTTCCTGTC
This sequence comes from Gordonia sp. NPDC003422, assembly GCF_053588675.1. Lineage (NCBI taxonomy): Bacteria > Bacillati > Actinomycetota > Actinomycetes > Mycobacteriales > Gordoniaceae > Gordonia > Gordonia sp. NPDC003422. Next base: position 35,017 of record NZ_JBSFQL010000037.1, on the reverse strand, counting down.
ACGGCCCTTTGCCGCGTGCTGATACCTCATGGCGGCCGAGACGGTCGAGTGTCCGAGGCGTTGTTGTAGCTCGGCGAGTGTGGCCCCGGTGGCGGCTGCGAGTACCGCGCCGGTGTGGCGCAGATCGTGGAAGCGTAGATCGGTGCGCTTCGCGGCCTCGCGGGCTGGGTAAAAGTAGCTGTAAAGCGTTGTCGGCGTAAGGTATCCGCCTTCGGGTGCCGGGAATAGGAGAGCGTCGGCCTTCGGTCCGGTGTACTCGGCGAGATGCCGTTCAGCATCGGCCAGGACATGGGGAGGTATGTGGACGTCGCGAGTGCCGGCGTCGGACTTCGCGCTGTCCTGCTGCACGTAGGCGTTGCGTGTGGCGTCCCGGACAGCCCCGCGGCTCACCGACACATACCCGCCGACGAGCTGGCGCGCTCCGTCATCGTCGACCTCGTACTCCAGCACCACGTCTCGGCGCCGGATCTCGATGAGTTCACCGAACCGCAGCGCACACCACGCCGCGAGCAACGTCATGAGCCGATACCTTGCAGGCATGGTCTCGACGATCGTCGTCAACTCGTCGATGGTGGCGGGCACTGTGCGCGATCGTCGGCGGGCGCTACCGGCGCCTTCCACGCGGCATGGGTTCGCGTCGACCAGCTCGGAGTTGAAAGCGGTGGTCATGATCGTCCGCAACAGGCTGTAGGCGTGCGCGCGCATCGTCGGCGCGTCGGGGAGCAGCTCGGCGTGCCAGGCCCGGACGTCGGCGGGAGTGATCTGGTTCAGGTGCTTCGTCCCGAACGTCGGCAGGAGGTGGAGGTCGAGTAGCTGCCGGTAGTGGTCTCGGGTGCGGATTTTGAGAGGCCGCCCGTTGACCATGCGTGTCTTCAGCCATTCGTCGGCGTAAGGCTCGAACATCGGTGACTCGGCCTGGTCGGCCTCGCGCGGGTTCCAGAGGTTCCGATCGATCTCGCGGCGTCGGTCTGACAGCCATGACTCGGCGTCGAGCTTGGCGCCGAAGGTCTTCGGGGCCTTGTGTTCGGCACCATCGGGGCCGGTGTAGCGGGCCTGGTATCGGCCACTCGGCAGCTTGCGGATGCTGCCGAATCCGCGCTTGCTCACGGTCGCTCCTGTCTGGTGTGCCAGATACGTGCCAGATCAGATTACATCTGCTTCCGTGACATTCCGCATGTTTCTCGTGTACTGTCATCCGTGACCGCAGGTCAGAGTACTTAGACCGCTGGTCAGCCACACAAATCCACAGAGCCCGGTTTACTGGTTCGAGTCCAGTTGGGGGAGCAGAGTAGCAGCAGGTCAGGCCCGGTTTTCACCGGGCCTTTTCTGTTGGTGCCGGACTGGCTCTCCGAGAAGACTCGGGTGCCGCCAAATGTGTGAGGATCGATCACATGACGGAGATTCTTGAAGTCGTTCCCGGGAGGCGGATCGGCCCGGTAGTCCTGGGGCAGTCGCACAGAGGTTGAAGCTGTCATCGGCGCGCCTTCAGCCGAGGCGCGTGGCAATCTCCTCTATCGCGAGAATGCGATCGAGGTCGAGTTCGACAGCGCAGGTCGCGTGCCTTTCGCCCAGTTGTCGTACTCACGGCCAGGCGAACCAGTGCTGGTCGTCCAGGGAATCCGGCTTAGTTGCCGGGCGTACGACGATGTCATCGCTGAGCTCGCTGCTATCGGTCTCTGTGGTGAGGAGACCGCCATCGGGCACGACTTCCCGGGCTGGGGACTGTTCACCATGCACTCACTCACGGTGTGCGACGTGGACCCTGAAAACCCAGACGATGAACGGTCTCTACTCGACGGAGTATGGGTCCGCCCAAAGTGACCGGCCTGACCGCTTCGTCGACGACAACTCCTGGGCGACGCCGTCATTCGGAGGGGCCGCAGTGGTCGGACGATCTGTCGATTTGTCGAAAATGCTGTGGTTCAACATGATTCGACAAGTCTCCTGATGTTGTGTAGGTGTCGTCGAAAATACTTGCGAACCCGGCGCTAGGCATGTACTCTCGAATGTGAGTTCGAGTGATCCGGATTCGGGGGTGAGCATGGATCAGCAGATCGGCCAAGCGGCGGAGTCGTCGTTGTCGGAGGTTCCTGGTCTGCTCACCGAGATCGACGGGTTGCTGGATCGGTTGGCGGCCGCGGATCTGACGCGCTGTTCTGATGCCGAGTTGGTGGCTGTTGCGCAGGTTCACGAGCGTGCCATCAATCGGATGACGTTTCAAGGCAATCGACAAGTGCTGGAGCTGTCGGATCGGAATGTGCCCCGCGCGATGGGGTTTCGTAGTCTCACCAACTTCCTGAACGTCGAGCTGCGGGTGTCGGACCCGGCGCGACGCAAAGACCAGATGGCGGCCACCGGCCGCTTCCGGGAACTCGATGGGCAGCTGAGGGAGCCGAGGTATCCGACGCTGGCGACCGCGTTCGCCGACGGACTCGTGGGGCCCGGCCATGTACGCAAGGCCGCGGAGATGTTGGATGCCATCCCGCACAAGGTGTCCCACGACAAGCAGGTCGCCGCCGAAGCGACACTGTCGGGGTTGGCTGCCGAACACACACCGGACGAGATCAACACGTTGGGGCAACGCATCCTGGCGCATCTGGATCCGGATGGGGAACTGTCCGACGACGCCGACCGTAAACGGCAACGCAATCTGTGGCTGAATCGGCAGAACGCGCAACAGATGTCGAAGCTGACCGCTCACCTCGACCCGGAAACCCGGGCGCTGGTGGACATGCTGTTGGCGGTCTGGGCCAAACCCGGTCTCAACAACCCGTCCGATCCCGACTCGCCCAGTGGTGCCGAGGACGACGCCGACCCCGACCAGTTGAAAGCGGCCGCCGCCCGTGATGGCCGGTCGCAGGCTCAACGTAATCATGATGCGCTTTCGGCGCTGCTGAAAGCAGTGTTCACAGACGGCTTGCTGGGCAAAACCCATCGCGGGTTGCCGGTGCAGTTGATCATCAAGGTTGAACTCGAGGACCTGATCGCCAAGGCCGGGTTCGGTACGACGGCGACCGGATCGCTGCTGCCGATGTCGGATGTGGTGCGGTTGGCGGCCGAGGCCGAACAGTATTTGGCGGTGTTCGCCGACAACATTCCACTCGCCCTGTACGAGGGCCGGTCCAAGCGGTGCGCGACCATGGCACAGCGGTTGATGTCGTTTGCCCGTGAGGACGGGGAGGTGTGTTCGGCACCGGGCTGTGATCAGCCGGCCACGCACGTGGAAATGCATCACGCGCACCGTGATTGGGCCGACGGTGGGCGCACCGACATCGTCGACCTTGCGCCGGCGTGTCCGAAGCACAATCGGATGGTCAGTGATCGGCTCGGTGATTACACCACCGGGGTGTATCGCAGCGGTGATCTCGCCGGACGCACCTGGTGGCGGCGTAACCACCGACCCGGGGCGCCACCCAATCCGGCGCGCGTGAACCGGCGCCCCGACATCCGGGCACTGTTCGACCAACAACTCGAGAAAGCCCGCGGCCGAATCCACCACACCGAACCCGACCCGCCACCGTCGGCCACATACCAACTCACCGAGACCATCCCACCACCGGTCTCGGCGGTAGAAGCACGCCTGGCCATGGCGCTGGTCGAGAAGTACCTGTAAGACGGCTCGCGGTGCCGACGCGCACAGGTGTGTCGGTGCTCGGATCTACGGTGGAGGCATGGCACTCACCGTCACCGAACGAGAACAGTTCCTGTCCGAACCGCACATCGCTGCACTGTCGGTGGAAGCAGAACCAGGACGGGCACCGCTGACCGTTCCGATCTGGTACCAGTACACGCCGGGGGAGAGGCCATGGCTGCTCACCGGCACCGAATCACGAAAGCTCGGATTGATCAGGGCCGCAGGTCGATTCACTCTGATGGTGGAACGCGTCGAACCGACTATCCGGTACGCGTCGGTGTCGGGCGACGTCGTCGGATATGACGATGCGACGCGAGATGACCTGTGGGAGATGGCCGCGCGCTACCTGCCCGAGGAAAAGGTCGGGCCGTACGTCGACTTCGCATGGGACAACCACGGTCCGCAGACCAGAGTGACGCTCGAGCCGCGACAGTGGGTGTCGCTGGATCTCGGCAGTGTCTGAGTTGGCATATCAAGGTCGCCCGGGCCTTCGAGGCTCCTCGCGCATGGCGCTCGTCGCACCTCAGGCGGCGGTGGGGTGCATGGCGCTTGTCGCCCAAATACCCTGTCTCACCAGGCCCTTCGAGGCTCGTCGCTCGCGCTCCTCGCACCTCAGGGAGCGGATGAGTCTTCGAATCGCGCTCCTCGCACCTCAGCTCAGGGAGCGGATGAGTCTTCGAATCGCGCTCCTCGCACCTCAAGGAGCGGAAGCAAGGCTGGCGCACGGTGAACCCCGGTCAGGACCAGATGCCTGAGTTCTCCAGGTGCCTCGTGAGACGCGTTGAACCGTCGACGAACTGGCGACGCGTCTGCTCGACCACGGCGTCGCGATCCTCCGACCGGTAGGCGTCGATGAGTCGGGCGTGACTGTCGACCGCAACGTCGCCCCACTCGGGGTCGGCCGCGTAGAGGTGCGCGGGCGTGTAGCGGGTGGCGGCAAGGAGGAACCAGGCCAGCTTCCGGCCGTCGGCGATGTGGTTGTGGACGCGGTGGAAGTCGAACTCGGCGTCCTGCACGGCGTCCACGTCACCCGCGTCGAGGGCCGCTCGCAACTGCCGGTTGCACCATTCGAGCTCGGCCAACTGCTCCTCGGTGATGACGTCGGCGGTGCGCAGCGCCAATTTCACGGCGATCGCGCCCTGGAGCCAGAACAGATCCTCGACGTCGGTGCGGCTCAGCTCGGCGACCACGTAGCCGCGTCGCGGGACGAGGTTCACCATGCCCTCGCCCCGCAACGTCAGCAGCGCCTCCCGGACGGGGGTGACACTGACACCGAGCGCCTCGGCGGTCTCGTCCATCCGGATGTAGTCGCCCGGTTGGACGGCAGCCGTCATGATCTGACCACGCAGGTGCGTGGCCACCTCCTCGGACAACTGCGGCCGCCGCCGAAGCGGCTTGGCCGCAGCGCGAGACGGCACGTCGACGTCGGCCGGCTCAGAGGCCAAACGTCTTGCCGATGATGTCTCGCTGGATTTCATTGGTGCCACCATAGACAGTCGAGATGATGGCGCCGCGCATCTGCCGCTCCGCGTCGAACTCGGTGGCGTATCCGTAGCCGCCCATCATCTGCATGGCGTCGATCGTCATCGCCTTGGAAACCTCGGTGGCCTTCAGCTTGGCCATCGACGCCTCGCGCGGGAACAGCTTCTTCGGGTACGTGTCGGCGAGCTCCGCTACCCGGTAGACCAGCAGCTTGGTGCATTCGATCTCGGTCGCGTGGTCGGCAAGACGATGTCGCAGCGCCTGGAACGTACCCACCGGCCGGCCGAACTGCTTGCGCTCGGTGACGAAAGTGAGCGTGTCGGCGAAGGAACGCTCGGCCACACCGAGTTGCATCGCCGCCAGGATGAGCCGCTCGGTGTTGAGGCCGGCCATCAGCTGATTCCAGCCGTTGTTGACCTGGCCGACGACCGCCGAATCCGGCACCTTGACGTTGGTGAAGTAGAGGTCGTTGACCTCGCGGCCGCCCAGGGTGTCGATGCCCTTGATCTCCAGCCCGGGGGTGTCGGCGGGAATGTGGAACTGGGTGAGGCCCTCGTGCTTCTTGTCGCTTTTCTCGGTGCGGGCGATCAGCAGGATCGACTTCGCGAAATGCGCGTTGGAGCACCAGGTCTTCTGGCCGTTGATGATCCAGCCGCCGTCGACCTTCTCGGCCCGGCACTTGAGGTTGGCGACGTCGGAGCCTGCTTCGGGTTCGGACATCGAGATCGACAGCGAGTCGCCTTCCGCGACGCCGGTGAGGACTTCCTTCTTGAGCTGCTCGTCGGCGAACTTCTGGTAGGCGGCGGCGGTGATCAGGGTCGGCCCGATGCCGCCGATCGGAGCCATCGCCCGCATCGATTCGTGGAGCAGGATCGACATCTCGATGTTGCCCGCGCCGGCGCCGCCGTACTCCTCGGGCACGAGGATGCCGGCCCAGCCGAGTTCTGCCATCTTCTTGTAGAGCTCCTGCGAATGCAGTTCGGCGCCGTTGCTGGTGAGACGATCGCGCTGCTCCCGGGTGCCCGCCTCACGCTGGCAGAAGTCGGCAACGGCCTTCGCGAACGCGGTCTGTTCCTCGGTGAAATTCACCATCGTTGTGCCTGTCCTCTCGATTGACGCCCAAATCGGTGGCCAAGGTATCACATCAAATATATTTGATACGACTGAGCGTGAGCTGGGACACAAATCACTGTCGCTACATTGGTGGGATGCCGAAGTCTCGACACGTACCGAGCGCCGGGGATTCCACCGACGTCATCGACACCGACGTCATCGACACCGACGTCATCGACACCGACGTCGTCGACACCAATACCGACGTCAACGGTGACGCCGCCGACGGCCCTGACGTGACCGACGACCCGGCCGAGGTGTCCCTCGTCAAGGACCCGACGCCGCTCGACGGGCAGGCGTTCTTGGCTGCCAACCGCACCAATCGAGAAAAGTATCGAGTCGAGGCGGAGCGCAAGGCGGCGCGCGAAGCGGCGAAGGCCGACCGGAAGGCCGGTCGTCGGGGAGCGTCGGACGACGCCGACGATGCCTCGGACAAAGTCGATGCCGTTGGCGCGGCAGACGAGGCAGACCCCGCCGAGATGGCCGTGGATCGGATACCTCGCAAACTCGAGGCAGGCGATCGTGCCGCGACAACGGGGAGTCGCTTCCGGGTGGGCGGTAGTCGGAAGACCTTCTTGGTGATCGCAGCGTTGGCGGCGCTCGTGGTCGCATTGGCGGTCTCCACCGCGTGGCTGGCCGTGGCGTATCGAGATGCCAAGTCGGACAACGTCGCGGCGTCGTCAGGCTTTGACCCGACGACACAGTCGGCCGTCGATGCCGCGCGTAAGTACGCCGTCGAACTCACCAGCTACGACTCGGCGAACTTCGCCGACCTCGATCGTCGGATCGAGGCGGTCTCGACACCCAAGTTCGCGCAGTCGTACATCGCGTCGTCGCAAGATGCGCGTCGGGGCAGTGCGCAGGTCAAAGCGGTGTCGTCGGCCAAGGCCGACAACGCCGCGATCATGTCGGTCGACGAGGGCAAATACGTCGTGCTGCTCACGCTGGACCAGACAGTGACGTCGCCGGAGATCCGGAAGGCCAAGCCGGACGGAATTCTCTACCAATCCCGCGTGAAGATGACGCTGGTCCAGTCCGACGACGGGCGCTGGCTCATCGACGATTTCGACGTCGTCTGAGTCTCGGAAATCTCATTCGCCCAGCAGAATTCGTGAGCTCAGCGCGGTGATCCGCGCCTCGGAGGGTTGCTGGGGGAGTCGCGCCAAGTCGGTGATCACGTTGAGTGCCGCGTGCACGAGGAAGCGGGCCTGAGTTGCGCTCAGATCGGGTCGCCACCGGGTCACCCAAGTCGCCCATTCCTCGACGGTGAGTCGTTGCTGGTTGCGCAGCGCCGTGCGCTGCGTCGGCCCGACATGCCCGATCTCGGTGACATACACGGTGATCAACTCGGTACTGCCGCAGGTCAATCCGACATAGCGGGTGACGAGTGCGACGATCGCCTCGCGAGGGGTGCTCGACGCGGCGAGTGCGTCGGTGATCGACGCGGTCACTCGCTCGGCGGCACGCCAGAACGCGGCCTCGAGGATCGCCGACTTGCTCGGGTAGTGCCGGTAGACACCTGATGCGGGTATCCCGGCGGCGCGCGCGATGTCGTCGATGGTGACGTCCCGGAATCCGCGCGCGGCAAACAGGTGGATCGACTCGGCCAGGACCACCTCCCGCTTGGCCGCGGGGAGCAGTCCGGTGCCGGGTGTGGCTGTGGTGGGGTCGGTCGGCGGGGGTAGATCGACCTGGACGAGATCGGTTGCCGCGTCACGGATCAGGGTATGTGCCTCGCGGGCCGGGAGCGCCGCTCGGTGCGTGGCCGGGCTGGCCACCACGCTCGTCATTGCCGCGGTGATCAGATCGGCGTCGGCGTCGCTCAGGCCGGGTCGGCGTCGTTGTAGCGCGGCCCGGATGCGCCGGTGCTGGTTGATGACCACCTCTCGCACGAGGTCGGCGTCGGCACCTTCGAGGTAGCGGGCCTCCCAGCGATAGAGGCCACCGGTGCGGCGGTTCTCGATCGACGTGGTTGTGATGGCGCTGAGCAGGTCGTCGAGTTCGGTGGGTGAACCCGGTTCGACCCCGTCGACGGCGCCGCTCAGCCCGTGCGCCAACTGTGCGGTCGTCTCCGCGAACAGTGCGTATTTCGTCGGAAAGTGGCGATAGAGCGCGGGCGCGGAGATGCCGACCGCGTCGGCGATGTCCTCGAGCCGCACAGTGTGGAAACCCCCGGCGCTGAACGCCTTGGCGGCCGCGTCGAGGATGAACTGTCGCCGCGCAGCAGGGCGTCGCCGACGAGGTGCGCCGGCGTCTGCGGCAGGCACGTCGGATGGCGTGGTCCCTGGTTGTGCGGTCATGACGGTTCAGCCTAGCCGGATGCAGTCTTCGCGTGACCGATTTATGTCGCAAGGACAAAAAGACCAGGAAGACCGCGTGTGTGGCCGTGATAAGTTAACCGGTATTCTCGTGATGTGGGTCGCACTATGGTAGTAAGGTCAGGACCCGATGGGACGGATATGTCCGGTTGTGTCTATCGATGCCGTGGCGTGGAATGTCATGGCGGACGAGGAGTGCTGTGAGCGACGGTGCGGTGACGGAGAAGGTGACGGATAAGCCGACGACGGGGATCGGGGCCAGCGGAATCGGGACCAACGTCGATGAGCGCGGCGTCGCGCGTCTGACGATCTCGCGGCCCGAACGCATGAATGCGCTCGATGGTGCGGCGTCGGCCGCGATCATCGAGGCCCTCGACGCGTGGGCGTCCGACGACGACGTCCGTGCGGTGGTCATCGACGGTGCCGGCGGCAGCTTCAGCACCGGCGCAGACGTCATCGCGATCGCCGAGAATGCCGCCAAGAACGCTGCGTCGGGGTCGGCCGGCCTCACGCCTGAGCAGGCGCGCCAGACGATCTCGGGTGGCTCCGAGCTGGCGCGTGCCGTGCGCCGGGTGCCGGTGCCGGTGATCGCCTCGGTGGACGGCGCGGCCGTGGGTATCGGTGCTTCGCTGGCCATTGCGGCCGACCTCGTCTACGCGACGTCGCGGTCGTACTTCCTGCTCGCGTTCATCAACATCGGGCTGATGCCCGACGGCGCGGCCTCGATGCTGCCGGCCGTGTCGGTGGGTCGTGCGCGTGCCAACGCGATGGCTTTGCTGGGCGAGAAGCTGCGGGCGTCCGCCGCTTACGACGCCGGACTGGTGACGGCTGTCCTCGACGACCGTGCCGCCCTCGACGCCGCGGTCGACAAGGCTGCGAACAAGGTCGCGTCCTCGAGCCCGGCCGCGATGCGGCTCACCAAGGCCGCGCTCGACGCGCACACCATGGCCGGGTTCGAAGCCGCCCTCGAACGCGAACTCGCCGGTCAGACGTCGCTGTTGCAGTCACCCGAGTTCCAGGCCGCACTCGCGGCCTTCACCGGCAGGTAGCCTGCCGACCAAAAGTGTTGTGGCCGAGCTGATCTCGCTCGCCACCGATACCACTCGACAATCAATTCGCACGTCCGAAGAAGAAGGAGACACCGATGACCGCCACCCTCGATTCGAGCAGCGATCTCGTCACCGAGCCATTGCGCTCCCGCCGCAATCACTGGAACAACCAGATTCGCCGCCATGCGTTCATGACACCGGACAAGCCTGCGCTGAAGTTCATGGGGCAGGTCACCACGTGGAAGCAGCTCGACGAACGGTCGCGCGCATTCGCCGCCGCCCTCAGCCGTCGAGGCGTGCAGTTCGGTGACCGAATCCTGCTGATCCTGCTGAATCGTTCGGAGTATGTCGAGGCGACGCTGGGCGCCAACCTCATCGGCGCAATTCCGGTGCCGGTCAACATCCGGATGAGTCCCGCCGAGATCGCGTTCCTCGTCACCGACAGCGGCGCGAAGGTCATCGTCACCGAGTCGTTGCTCGCACCGCTGGCCGACGCGGTCAGCGCCGCGACCGGCGCGATCGACGCCACCGTCGTGGTGGGCGACACCCAGAACGAGGCGCACCTGAAGCTCGAGGACCTGGTGGCCGAGGACTCCTCGGACCTGCCGGAGATCGACGTCCCGGAAGAGACCGTCGCCCTCATCATGTACACCTCCGGCACCACCGGAAAGCCCAAGGGCGCCATGCTGACCCACCAGAACCTGCAGGCGCAGGCGGTGACCTGTCTGCAGGCGTTGAACACCCGGTCCGACGATGTGGGCTCGTGTGTTGCGCCGATGTTCCACATTGCCGGCCTCGGCGCGATGGCGCCGCTGTTCTACATGGGTGCGCTCTCGGTGATCCACCCGTTGGGGGCGTTCGACCCCAACGACATGCTCGACACCCTCGAGAAGGAGGGCACCACCTCCATCTTCCTGGTGCCCGCTCAGTGGCAGGCCGTGTGTGCCGTGCAGCAGGCCAAGCCGCGTGACCTCAAGCTGCGTGTCATCAGCTGGGGTGCCGCGCCCGCCTCGGACAGCGTGCTCAACGCCATGAACGAGACGTTCCCGGATGCCATGAACGTGGCGGTCTTCGGTCAGACCGAGATGTCGCCGATCACTTGCGTGCTCGAGGGCCGCGATGCCCTGCGCAAGATCGGTTCCATCGGCAAGGTCGTGCCTGCGGTCACCGCGCGCATCGTCGACCCGGAGATGAACGACGTCGAACCGGGCGTCGTGGGCGAGATCGTCTACCGCGGACCCAACATGATGAAGGGCTACTGGCAGAACCCGCAGGGCACCGCCGACGCATTCCACGGCGGCTGGTTCCACAGTGGCGACCTGGTCCGCCAGGACGAAGAGGGCTTCATCTACGTCGTCGACCGCGCCAAGGACATGATCATCTCCGGCGGCGAGAACATCTACTGCGCCGAGGTGGAGAACGTGCTCTTCGGCCACGAGAAGATCGTGGAGGCCGCGATCATCGGCCGCGCACACGAGAAGTGGGGCGAGGTGCCGGTGGCGGTCGTCGTGCTCGCCGAGGGCGTCGACGACCTCACCCTCGAGGACCTCGAGCCGTACCTCAACGAGAACCTCGCGCGATTCAAGCACCCCAAGGACATCGTGATCGTCGACGAGCTGCCCCGTAACGCGGGCGGCAAGGTCGTCAAGCCGACGCTGCGCAGCAGCTACGGCAGCAAGGACGCCGGACTGGCGAACTGACGCCGCACCGCATCACCGGACACCGACCCGGACGCCTGTTACGGCGTCCGGGTCGTTCGCGTCGAAGTGGTCGATAACTGCGTGTGACCTGCGAATATGCGAATCTCAAGAAACGCACATTAGAACACGTTTCATTTTTCGGATTCAGTGACTACCCTCACAGGAGAAATCACCATTGCGGGTGGAATTCCCGGCGGATCGATGTCGTCGGGGCGAATGGAGGATGTGACGTGAAGACAAAGGGTGCACTGCTTCGGGAACTCAACAAGCCGTGGCAGATCGAGGAGATCGAGATCGGCGACCCCAAGGCCAGTGAGATCAAGATCCGCATGGAAGCGGCCGGCATGTGCCACTCGGATCATCATCTGATGACCGGCGGCATCCCGATGGCGGGCTTCCCGATCCTCGGTGGCCACGAAGGGGCGGGCGTCGTCGAACAGGTCGGTGAGGGTGTAACCGACTTCGAGGTCGGCGACCACGTGGTGCTGTCGTTCATCCCGTCGTGTGGCAAGTGCCCGTCGTGCAAGGCCGGTCTGGCCAACCTCTGTGACTTCGGTGCGATGCTCCTGCAGGGCGAGGCGGTGTCGGACAACACCTTCCGCATCCACACCGCGGCGGGGGAGAACGTCTACCCGATGACGCTGCTCGGCACCTTCTCGCCGTACATGGTGGTGCACGAGGCGTCGGCGGTGAAGATCGACAAGGACATCCCGTTCGAGGTCGCCGCCCTGTGCGGCTGCGGTATCCCCACCGGCTACGGCTCGTCGACCCGCAGCGGTGACGTGCGGCCGGGCGAAGATGTCGCGATCGTCGGCGTCGGCGGTGTCGGCACCGCCGCGCTGCAGGGTGCGCTGATCGCGGGCGCCCGCAACATCTTTGCGATCGACCCGGTCGAGTGGAAGCGCGAGCAGGCCCTGAAGTTTGGCGCCACCCATGCTTTTGCGTCGGTCGAGGAAGCGGCGATGTCGATCGCGGAGATCACCCACGGGCACATGTGCCACAAGGTGATCGTCACGGTTGGCGAGGTCCACGGCAAGGACGTCGACACCTGGATGGGCATCACCGCCAAGGCGGGCACCTGCGTGCTCACCGGCATGGGCAACATGATGGAGAGCGATGTGACCCTCAACCTCGCGATGCTGACCCTGCTGCAGAAGAACCTGCAGGGCTCCATCTTCGGTGGTGCCAATCCCAAGCTGGACATCCCGAACCTGCTGTCGATGTACAAGCTCGGCAAACTGAACATCGCCGACATGATCACCCGGCAGTACCGTCTCGACCAGATCAACGAGGGCTACCAGGACATGCTCGACGGCAAGAACATTCGCGGCGTCATCCGCTACACCGACGAAGATCACTAGCCGTTCGTAAGTTGCGATGGCGGTCGGGTCTCGTACTCGGCCGCCATCGGTGTGTCTGGGCCGGAGCGCGGCGGTAACGTGGCCTGTTGTGGCGGCACTCGAAGCGTTGGCGGACTGGCCGGTTGACCGTGTGTCAGGGGCGCTCATCATGCCCGACGGCGTGGTCGAGGAGTTCGGCGACACCGGTGCGGTCTTCGAACTCGCCTCGGTCACCAAGCTTCTCGTGGCCGAGGCGGTACTCGTCGCCGTCGAGGAGGGGGCGGTCGAGCTCGACGATGCCGCCGGGCCTCCCGGCGCGACGGTCGCGCATCTGCTCGCACACGCGTCGGGCCTGGCGTTCGGCACACGCGACGTCGAGGCGCCGGTAGGGGAACGGCGCATCTACTCCAGCGCGGGTTTCGAGGTGCTGGCCGAGGTCGTCGAATCGGCCACGCAGATCGCCTTCCCGGAGTATCTCGCCGGTGCGGTATTCGAGCCGCTGGGTATGGCGTCCTCGGAGTTGGCCGGTCCCGCCGGACATGGTGCGCGGTCGAGTGTCACCGACCTCACGGCGTTCGCGTCCGAACTCTTGGCGCCACAGCTCTTGTCCCGGGAGACCTCAGATCTGGCGACGTCCGTGCAGTTCCCGGGGCTCGACGGCTTTGTGCCCGGCTACGGCAAGCACCGCCCGAACGACTGGGGTCTGGGGTTCGAGATTCGCTCGAACAAGTCGCCGCACTGGACTGGATCGTCGAATTCGCCACGGACGTTCGGGCATTTCGGCCAGTCCGGCACATTCCTGTGGGTCGACCCCGAACTCGGCGCCGCATGTGTCGTGTTGACCGACCGCGACTTCGGAGCCTGGGCCAAGCCGCTGTGGAGTGAGTTCAACGACGCCGTGGTAACGGCGATCCGGTCGTCGGACTGATCCGGCCGGTGACCGGGGCCGTTGAGCTACGGGAATCTGTACGTGCGAGGCCGCCCAAGTGCACAGTGCAGTCGGTCGGGCCGGGGCGTACCGCTTTCCGACGGCAGTTTCGTCACGTAAGTGATAGATAATCGCACGAGAAACTGGCGCAACACGTGCACCATGGGGCACAATAAACCACAACGATGTGATATCCGGTATCGCGAGGTGTGTTGGGGAAGACGTTCCTCGTCGACAACCGGAGGTGAAGACGGTGCGCAATCTGAACCAGTTTGCGGACATGACGACTGGAGTGGTGTACATCCACTCGGCGCCGGTGGCGCTGTGCCCGCATGTGGAGTGGGCTCTGTCGTCGACCCTGAATGCGCGGGCCAACCTCAAGTGGTCCGCGCAAGAGGCCGACCGCGGATTGCAGCGCGCGACGGTGGACTGGGCAGGCCCGGTGGGTACCGCGGCCCGCTTGGTCACTGCGCTGCGCGAGTGGTCGGCGCTGCGTTTCGAGGTCACCGAGAACGCCAGCGACGGCGTCGACGGCGAACGCTTCAGCTACGTACCGGGTCTTGGTCTGTGGCGCGGTTCGACGAGCGCGAACGGCGACGTGGTGATCGGGGAGATGCAGCTGCGGACGATGATCGAGGCGCAGCCCGACAGCGCCGGCCTCGCCGGTGAAGTGGAAGCCGCTCTCGGAACCGCGTGGGACGAGGCGCTGGAGCCGTATCGCATGGGCGGTGCGGGCGCCGAGGTCACCTGGCTACAGCAACGGGTCGGCTGAATTTCGTCAGCGGGCGGGCGCTGCCCTTCGAGGCTCGCAAGCTCGCACCTCAGGGAGCGGTGGAGGCTCGCAAGCTCGCACCTCAGGGAGCGGTGGAGGCTCGCAAGCTCGCACCTCAGGGAGCGGTGGTTCACACCTCAGGCAGTGGTGGTTCACACCTCAGGCAGTGGTGGTTCACACCTCAGGCAGTGGTGGCAGGCAGCCTACAGCGGAATGTTCTTGTGCCGCCCGCGTCGTGCCGGTGCGGCCGCGAGGGCCTCGGCGATGATGCTGCGGGTCTTGGCCGGATCGATGATCTCGTCGACCACGCCGATCGACTGAGCGCGTCCCACGCCGCCCGCGATGGCCTCATGCTCGGCTGCGAGACGCTCGTGCAGGGCCTCTCGCTCGTCGTCGGGTGCGGCGGCGAGGGCTTTCTTGTGCAGGATGCCGACGGCTGCCTTGGCGCCCATGACGGCGACCTCGGAGCCGGGCCAGGCGTAGACGGCGGTGGCGCCGAGGGCACGCGAGTTCATCGCGATGTAGGCGCCGCCGTAGATCTTGCGGGTGACCAGGGTGACCCGCGGAACGGTGCATTCGGCGAAGGCGTGCAACAGTTTTGCACCGCGTCGAACGACGCCGTTCCATTCCTGGCCGACACCGGGCAGGTAACCGGGGACGTCGGTGATGACCACGAGGGGAACACCGAACGCGTCGCAGAGGCGGACGAATCGGGACGCCTTCTCGGCGCTCTCGGAGTTGAGGCAGCCGCCCATGCGGAGCGGGTTGTTGGCGATCACGCCGACGCTGCGGCCGGCGAGCCGGCCGAATCCGGTCACGATGTTCGGGGCCCAACGGGCTTGCAGCTCTTCGAAACTGGAGATCTCGGTTTCGCCGTCGGCGGCGAGCTGGGTGTCGAGCAGCTGCTCGACGATGGGGTGCACATCGTAAGCGCGTCGATTGGACTCGGGGAGAAGGGCTTTGAGGTCGGTGTCACCGGCCTGCGCCTGCTCGCGGTTGAAGTGGCCCTGTCGGCTGAAGGTCGACACGAGACGCCGTGCGCGCCAGAACGCGTCGGGCTCGGAGTCGGCGACGATGTGGCACACGCCGGACTTCTTGCCGTGGGTGAGGGGCCCGCCGAGCGATTCCATGTCGACGTCTTCGCCGGTGACGCTGCGGACGACGTCGGGGCCGGTCACGAACACCCGGCCGGCCGGAGCCATGATCACCACGTCGGTGAGTGCCGGACCGTAGGCGGCGCCGCCTGCGGCGAAACCGACGACGACGGAGATCTGCGGGATGTAGCCCGACGCGCGGACCATCGCCTCGAAGACCTGGCCGACCGCGTGGAGAGCTTCGACGCCCTCGGCCAGTCGAGCACCGCCCGAATGCCAGATGCCGATGACCGGCGCCTGTTCGGTGATGGCGGTGTCGATGGCGTTGACGATGTGGGCACACCCCACGACACCCATGGCACCGCCCATGACGGTGCCATCGGTGCAGTAGGAGACGGTACGAACGCCGTTGACGAGGCCGATCGCCGCCTGAACGCCCGATTTGTCGCGCGAGTGCAGCAACGACATCGAGCCTTCGTCGAAGAAGTTGGTCAACCGCAGCAACGGGTCGCGGGGGTCGGCAGCTTCTTCATGGCCGCTGATCGGAGCCAAGGTCGTCATTCGCGGTCTCCTGCAGGGTGTCGGGGGTGTGTTGGCGGATTCAGTAACGACCGAAGGCGATCGCCACGTTGTGCCCACCGAATCCGAAGGAGTTGTTGATCGCGTAGTCGATCTGTCCATAGCGGGGCTCGCCGTGGACGACATCGATGTCGCACTCCGGATCCTGGTTCTCCAAGTTGAGCGTGGGAGGGATGACCCCTTCTTCGACGCTCTTGATGGTCAGCACCGACTCCAGCGCCCCGACTGCGCCGATGGAGTGTCCGAGTGCCGACTTGGGTGCATAGACCGCAGCGTGCTGGCCGACCGCCGACACGATGCCGACGGCCTCGGCGGTGTCACCGATGGGTGTCGCCGTGGCGTGGGCATTGATATGGGTGATGTCGGTCTTGCTCAGACCTGCGGTCTGGATGGCGCGGGCCATGGCCCGCGCGTTGCCCTGACCGCTGGGGTCGGGGGCAACCAGGTGGAAACCGTCGGACGTGATGCCCGCACCGAGAACGCGGGCGTGGATGTGAGCGCCGCGCGCCTTGGCGTGCTCTTCACGCTCGAGGATCAGCATCGCGGCGGCCTCGCCGAACACGAATCCGTCACGGTCCTTGTCGAACGGCCGGGAGGCGCCCGCAGGATCGTCGTTGCGTGTGCTCATCGCCCGCATCATCGAGAAGGCCGCGATCGGAATCGCATCGATATGACCTTCGACGCCACCGGCGACGACCATGTCGGCGTCACCCATGACGATGTGACGCCACGCGTGTGCGATCGCCTCGGCGCCCGAAGAGCAAGCCGAGACAGGGGTGATCACTCCGGCGCGCGCGCCGACATTGAGGCCGGCAACCGCGGCCGGACCGTTGGGCATCGCCATCGAGACGGCCAGCGGGGAGACCTTGCGGTAGTTGCCGGACTGCTCGATCGCCTTGACGTTGTCGACCATCGCGTCACCGCCGCCCTGACCGGTACCGATCACGACAGCGAGACGCTCGGGATCGACCTCGGGCTCACCGGCGTGCGCCCAGAGACGCTTGCTCATGACGTGCGACACGCGCTCGACATAGGCCATACGACGCGCCTCGATGCGGGTGACCTCCTCGGCGGGGTCCTTGAGCATCCGCCCGCCGATACGGCACGGCAGTTCGCCGTACTGGGTGACGAAGTCGTCGGTCAGCAGCCGGATGCCGGACTCGCCGGCGAGAAGACCCTTCCACGTGGAGTCGAGGTCTTCGCCCAGCGAGGTGGTGGCCACCATGGAGGTGACCACCACGCTCGGGAAGTTCCCGCCCAGCGTCGAATATTCGCGGAGGGAGGGGGAGCTCACGAGTTCTTGTCTGCCTCGACCTGGGCGGCGATGGCAGCTGCGGCCTCGGGGTTCTCGGCTTCGAGCTTCTGGATGTAGGCAACCGCGTCACCGACGGTGCGCAGGCCGGCGAGATCCTCGTCGGGGATCTTCACGCCGTACTTGTCCTCGGTCTGCACGGCGATCTCCACCATCGACAGCGAGTCGATGTCGAGGTCGTCGACGAACGACTTCTCCAAGGTCACCTCGGACGGCTCGATGCCGGTGACTTCCTCGATGATTTCGGCGATGCCGGCAATGAGTTGTTCCTGGGTGGCAGCCACTGTGTGGTTCCCTTCTTGATTCTC
Source organism: Gordonia sp. NPDC003422 (assembly GCF_053588675.1). Lineage (NCBI taxonomy): Bacteria > Bacillati > Actinomycetota > Actinomycetes > Mycobacteriales > Gordoniaceae > Gordonia > Gordonia sp. NPDC003422. The sequence goes on along the minus strand of NZ_JBSFQL010000037.1, from coordinate 17,388 downwards.
TTGGGTGATTACTCGCTCCGGAGCGCGACGAGGGCAGCATTCGCCCACGGGCGCTTGGACAACCGGCACACTGCCGATCTTCCGGGGGTCAGGCAACTAAGCCGTGACCGCTATCCAAGTTCGGTGATCTTCGCGATGTCGGCGGGCGCCTTGAGGGCGACCGCGGGGGTGCCCTTGAGCTCGCGCTTCGCGATGCCGACCAGCGTGCCGGCCGGCGGGAGTTCGACGATTGCGTTCGCGGCGTTGTCGCGGAGGTAGGCCGAGCACAGGTCCCAGCGGACCGGGCTGGTCACCTGGGCGACGAGCTTCGTCAGTGCGTCCGCGCCGTTCGCGACCGGCTGACCGTCGGAATTCGACAGCAGGGTGCGGTTGGGGTCGGCCGGGGTGATCCGCGCAGCCGCCTCGGCGACAGCCTCCTGGGCCGGCGCCATGTAGCGGGTGTGGAATGCACCGGCGACGGCGAGCTTACGGATGCGCGCCTTTTCCGGCGGAGCGGCGATGAGTTCGTCGATCGCCGATTCGGCGCCGGCGGCGACGATCTGCCCGGCGGCATTGCGGTTGGCCGGTACGAGGTCGAGTTCGGCGAGACGTGCCAGCACCTGCGCTTCGTCACCACCGAGAACGGCGGCCATCGTGGTCGGTTCCAGTGCGCAGGCCCGGGCCATCTCGGCGCCGCGGACGGCGGCGAGGGTCACAGCCTCGTCGGAGCTGATGACTCCGGTGATGGCGGCCGCGGCGAGTTCGCCGACCGAATGGCCGGCCACGACCGCGTCGTCGGGGAGTTCGCCACCCTTGCGCACCTCGTCGAAGGCCAGGAGCGCCGAGGCGACGACGAGCGGCTGGGTGACTGCGGTGTCGGTGATTTCCTCCGCGGTCGCGGAGGTGCCGAGGCGTTCCAGATCGAGGCGGGTCAGCTTCGACCAGGTCGCCAGTTGATCACGCGCGCCAGGAAGATCCAGCCACGGCGTGAGCATGCCGGGCGTCTGGGAACCCTGTCCGGGGGCAAGCATCGTTAGCACGTGACCAGAGAACACCGTTTGAACGACATATGTGGGTGTAGAGAAGCATGAACCTTGTCGAGCACTTTTGTGGGGTTCCTACAAACTTCACCTTGGCGTCACCTGGTTCGTCATCACACTGAGATTCGTTACCCAACCGTGTCTTCGGGCGCTCTAACTGCGGAAACGTCGAAATGGCCGTGTTACGGATGTTTCCTATGTTGCTTGTGAAGGCGATTCGTGTCGGAAGTGTGTCAGTCGACCCACAGTCGCTGCGATCCTCAGTACGTACGCGTCGCGCGGGTTAGTTGGATCACGTCCTGTGATTTCTGAAATTTTCTTCAGTCTGTAACGAACCGTATTTGGATGGATATACAGAACACGGGCGCACGACTCGACCGAACCGCCCGAGTCGAGGTATGCCTCCAAAGTGGAGTTCAGCGTGGCCCCACCCTTCTCCAGCGGTCGGACGAGGGATTCGCTCAATGCGGCCATCGCGGAGTCATCCCCGTTCAGAGCGCGTTCGGGGAGAAGTTCGAGGCTGTGCACCGGTCGTGGTGCGTTCGGCCACCCGACCACGGCGGTGATTCCGGACATGGCCTCGGTGGCGCTCGCGTGCGCACTTCCCAGGTTCGGCATGGTGGGACCGATCACCACCGGACCGTCGGCGAAATGGCCGAGCAGGGCGGTCGTGAACTTCTCGGTCGGTTTGATCGGGCCGCTGACGATGGCCACCAGCAGCGAGCCTTGCACCACCGACAGCGCCGACCGGTCGTGTGCACGTGCGGTGTTGTGGATCGCGAGGGGGACCGACACGTTCTGCTCGGGCGGTGGCGCGCCGACGATGACCGTAGCGGGGGCGTCGGAATCCCAGTTCAAGGCTGCGGCTCGGGAGAGCAGCTGCGGCCCCGTGTCGCCGCGGACCACGGCGTCGACGACGAGTGCCTCCAGGCGCGAGTCCCACGCGCCACGTGATTCCGCCGCCGACGCATAGATCGAGGCCGCGGCGAAACCGATCTCGCGGCCGTAGCGCAGGACCGACTCGGTGAGCGCTCGGAGCTGCGCGTCGTTGCGGGCGAGAAGCGGCAACCACTTCTCGAAGAACTCCATCGCGACCCGCACCATCTCGACCGTCTGCAGCAGCGTGATGCGTCGGGCCAGATCCTGCGGCACCACCTGGAATGCCTGGACGGTGAACTTGACGTTGCCCTCGGGGTCCTGAATCCACTCGACGAAGTTGACGACGGCGGTCTGCACCACCAGTTGCACACTGGCCCGCTGCGCGGCGTCGAGGTCGCCGAAGTACGGCAGCTGATCCTGCATCGAGTGAACCGCCTCGGTGGCGAGACGGCCGCTGTACTGCTTCACCCGGCGCAGCAGTGTGTCCGGCAGGGCGTCGTGCACAGTGGCCGGCGCAGGCACGTGTGCACCACGCTCCCCGAACACGTCGATGCTCGGGGGCTGCTGGTTGATCCGTGCGTCCGACACCACTCCAATGTAGTGGTCGGTGGAGGTGGTCGAGACCGTGCTCGACGGTCCGGTCTGCTCAGGCGCTCCCGGTATCCGCGAACGAGACCTCGGCCGCCGAGACGTCGGTGATCTTGTACTTGTCCGCCGCCTCGCGTGCGACGGTCATCGGGATGTGCCCGTCGCGGGCGAGTGCGACCAGAACGCCGACGACGATCGACTGCGCGTCGACGTTGAAGAATCGCCGCGCGGCCGGTCGGGTGTCGGAGAAGCCGAACCCGTCGGTGCCCAGGGTGAGGTAGGTGCCCGGCACGTAGGCGCGGATCTGTTCCTGCACGCCGCGCATGTAATCGCTGACCGCGACGAACGGACCGGGAACCTCGCCGAGAACCTCGGTCAGGTACGCGCGGCCGCCGTCGGTCGACGGTTCGCGCACCGCGGCCCGATCGGCCCGGATGCCGTCGCGGGCGAGTTCGCTCCACGACGTCACCGAGTAGACGTTGGCGCCGACATTCCACTCCTCGGCGAGGATCTCCTGGGCGCGCAGGGCATCGGGCATGGTGATCCCGGACACCAGGATGCTGGCCGGGTGTTCCTTGCCCTCCGGCGCGTCGGCGAAGCGGTAGATGCCCTTGAGGACGCCGGCCACGTCCAGATTCTCCGGCTGCGGGGGCTGGCTGAACGGCTCGTTGTAGACGGTCAGGTAGTAGTAGATGTTCTCCGGATTCTCGCCGTACATGCGCTTGAGACCGTCGGCGATGATGTGGCCGAGTTCGAAGGCGAACGCGGGGTCGTAGGCCACCACCGCCGGGTTGGTCGCCGCGAGAAGCGGTGAGTGCCCGTCGGCGTGCTGCAGTCCCTCACCGGTGAGCGTCGTGCGTCCGGCTGTCGCGCCGATGACGAAACCGCGGGCCATCTGGTCGGCGGCGGCCCAGAAGCTGTCGCCGGTCCGCTGGAAACCGAACATCGAATAGAAGATGTAGAGCGGGATCATCGGTTCGCCGTGCGTGGAGTACGACGTGCCGACGGCGGTGAACGACGCCGCCGATCCGGCCTCGTTGATGCCCTCGTGCAGGATCTGCCCTTCCGAGCTCTCCTTGTAGGCGAGCATCAGCTCGGCGTCGACGGCCGTGTACAGCTGCCCGTTGCGGTTGTAGATCTTGAGGCTCGGGAACCATGAGTCCATGCCGAAGGTGCGGGCCTCGTCCGGGATGATCGGGACGATGCGCTTGCCGATCTCCTTGTCGCGCAACAGGTCCTTGAAGATGCGGACCAGCGCCATGGTGGTGGCCACCTGCTGCTTGCCGGATCCCTTGCCGCTCGTCTTGAGCGCCTGGCTGACGTCGGGCTTCAGTGCCTTCGCCTTGGTCCGCCGTTCCGGCAGCGATCCGCCGAGCGCCTTGCGGCGGTCGAGCATGTACTGGATCTCCGCCGACTCGGGCCCGGGGTTGTAATACGGCGGAAGGTAGGGGTCCTTTTCGAGCTGCTCGTCGGTGATCGGGATCCGGTTGTTGTCGCGGAAGGCCTTGAGATCGTCGAGGGTCAGCTTCTTCATCTGGTGGGTCGCGTTGCGTCCCTCGAAGTGACTGCCGAGCAGATAGCCCTTGATGGTGTGCGCGAGGATGACGGTCGGCTGCCCCTTGTGGGCCATCGCTGCCGCGTAGGCGGCGTAGACCTTGCGGTAGTCGTGTCCGCCGCGCTTCATCTCCCAGATGTCGGCGTCGGACATGTTCTTCACGAGTTCCTTGGTCCGCGGGTCGCGGGCGAAGAAGTGGTCGCGGATGAAACCGCCGTCGTTGGCGCGGTAGGTCTGGAAATCGCCGTCGGGCGTGGTGTTCATCAGGTTGACCAGCGCGCCCTCGTGGTCGGCGTAGAACAGCTTGTCCCACTCGCGGCCCCAGATGACCTTGATGACGTTCCAGCCGGCGCCGCGGAAGAACGATTCGAGCTCCTGGATGATCTTGCCGTTGCCACGGACCGGGCCGTCGAGTCGCTGCAGGTTGCAGTTGACGACGAAGGTGAGGTTGTCGAGACCCTCGGTGGCGGCGAAGCTCGCGAATCCGCGCGACTCCGTTTCGTCCATCTCGCCGTCGCCGAGGAACGCCCACACGTGCTGGTCGGAGGTGTCCTTGATGCCCCGATCGTGCAGGTAGTGGTTGAACCGGGCCTGGTAGATGGCGTTCATCGGTCCCAGACCCATCGAGACTGTCGGGAACTGCCAGAACTCGGGCATCAGTCGGGGGTGCGGATACGACGGCAGGCCGCCACCCTCGCCGGCGTGGCTGTGTTCCTGGCGGAAGCCGTCCATGCGGGCCTCGTCGATGCGGCCCTCGAGGAAGGCACGTGCGTAGATTCCCGGCGCGGCATGGCCCTGGATGAAGATCTGGTCGCCGCCGCCGGAGTGGTCGAGGCCGCGGAAGAAGTGGTTGAAGCCGACCTCGTAGAGGGTGGCCGAGGACGCGTAGGTCGAGATGTGGCCGCCGACGCCGACGCCGGGTCGTTGCGCACGGTGCACCATGATCGCGGCGTTCCAGCGCAGGATGCGGCGGAACCGGCGTTCGACCGCCTCGTCGCCCGGGAACCAGGGCTCGCGTTCGGTGGTGATCGTGTTGACGTAGTCGGTCGAGGTCAGCGACGGGATGGAGACCTGCTTCTCACCGGCCCGTTCCAGCAGCCGCAGCATGAGATAGCGCGCTCGGGATGGTCCGGCGTGATCGATCAGCTGATCGAAGGATTCCAGCCACTCGCCGGTCTCCTCTGGATCGATGTCGGGCAGGTACGACGCGACTCCTTCACGGATGACGCGGACGCGATTGGAGTGACCATTCCGCGAGAGATCGACGGTGCCGTCGCTCCCTGTCGATGTGTCGCTTCCGCTCGCGCTTGCCTGTTCGGTCGGTGCCTCATGGGTCACTGTGTTGCCTACTCCCTCGACTCGGCCGGGCCAACGGGTGGAGGTCCGGCGTCCGATGACATGGGCGCCGCTTCCTCGGAGATGGTGAGAACTGCGGTGTCCCTCTCACATCGTGCCCCATGTGAGGTCGCTTGGCACCGGGTGCGGCGGTGTTGGCCATCTCGCGCGTCATGGGTGCGGTAGCGTTTGGTCCTTATTACTGACGCGTAAGGAGTTGAGCATGTGGGGCGGACCGGCGCGGAGACGTTTCGCCGCGGCGTCGGCGACTCGTCTGGTGGCGCTGTTCGTGGGTCTCGCCGCAGGTGCTCTCGTGCTGTCGTCGTGCGCGACGACGCTGCCCGGACACGGCGTGGCGGCGCCGGGCGAGGTTGCCGCCTACCGGTCCGAGGTGACCGCGGCGCGTCAGTCGAAGGCGAAGACGGCCGGTGTCGAGCTGTGTCGTGAGGCGATGGCCGCGATGGTGGTGATGGTGCGGGGTTACAACACCTTCGTCGGTCGGTTGAACCAGGCGCACAACTACCCGGCGGTGGGCGATCTGGACAACAAGGCCCGTGCAAGCCTCATCGCCGGTGCCGATCAGATTCGTCCGCACATCACCGGCGTGACCCCGGCAGACGTCGCTGCTCCGGCCCGGGCGTTCCTGGCGTCGAGTGGGCGGTTGGAGGACGGCATCCGTCGCGAATTGTTGGTCGCACTCAACCCGATCGCGAGCGGCTGGACCGGCGACAAGCAGCGCCTCCTCGATGCCTGTGCACCGTACGTACCCATGCCCGCGGCCACGTCCGCGACACCGCGTCCGTCGGCGACGCCCGGGTGAGCGCCCGCTCGACGCAGTGGCCGGGGGAGTGCAACAAAACGAATCCGTTCATGCCTCCCAGTGGAACTGAAAGACATGCCCTAGGCTGTTCTCTAAGTTCGTCCAGCACCACATTGGCACTTGTAGGAGGTTTCGCGCGGTGGTAGCCGCCACAGACGGTAGCTCGGGGGGTAGTAGGGCCGACAAACTCGGTCTGGAATCCGGCATGGTTGTGCAGGAGCTGGGTTGGGACGAGGACACCGACGACGACCTGCGTGCAGACATCGAAGACGCCATCGGAGCCGAAATGCTCGACGATGACGCCGACGACGTCATCGACATGGTCCTCCTCTGGTGGCGCGACGATGACGGCGATCTTGTCGACGAGTTGATGGATGTGATCTCGCCGCTGGCCGACGACGGGTTCGTGTGGGTGGTCTCGCCGAAGACCGGGAACACGGGCTATGTCGATCCGAGCGAGATCGCCGAGGCCGCGACGACTGCCGGATTGACGCAGACGTCGGTGGTGAACCTGGGTGAGTGGTCGGGGTCCCGGCTCGTTCAGCCCAAGGCCCGCCCCGGAAAGCGCGCATGAACGACGCGTCACCGACAGGGCCGTTGCCCGTCGGTACCCGCGCGCCCGATTTCGAATTGCGCGACCAGAATCATCAGGTCGTGTCGCTGGAACGACTCCGCGCAGACGGCTCGGTGCTGGTCGTGTTCTTCCCGCTGGCGTTCACCGGAACCTGTCAGGGCGAACTCGGCCACATCCGCGACAACCTGCCGCAGTTCGACAACGACGCGCTCACAACGGTCGCGGTATCGGTCGGGGCATCACCCACGCACAAGGTCTGGTCGTCGGCGCAGGGATTTCTGTTCCCGATCCTGTCGGACTTCTGGCCGCACGGTGCGGTCGCACAGGCCTACGGGGTGTTCGACGCCGAGCGGGGGATCGCCAACCGCGGCACCTTCCTCGTCGGACCGGACGGTGACATCGTGTTCTCCGACGTGGTCGGCCCCGGTGAGGTGCGCGAACAAGCGTTGTGGGACAAGGCATTCACCGCGCTGGGCTGAGACACGCCCCAGTGGTTCAGTTCCGAGTGCGATCGGACCGGGCGAGGATGTCGAGTTCGGCGATGATGCGGTCGGTGTCGGGTCCGTAGCGACGTGTTTGGGCGCGGGTTGCCCAGTCGACGAGATATCCCAGTGGGATCGGCCTCGGGTCGTCGACCCGGCGGTGCGTGCGGTACACGATTACGGCGATCGGTAGCACGATGGCGATGGCGAGAACGATGGTGAGTGCGGTCATGGAAGAAATCATGCGCGCATAAAGTTCCTGCCAACAGAGGCGGGAAAGACATTGTTCGCAAAGAATCTGCCACACTGGGTGTGTGTTGCGATCCATCGGAGTACTCCTGTTCGGAGACGTCGCGCTCTTTGAGTTCGGCGTGCTCAGTGAGGTCTTCGGCCTCGACCGCACCGACGACGGTGTGCCTGCGTTCGACTTCCGCGTCGCGTCGCCCGAACCCGGCGCAGCGCTGAATGTGGGAAACGGGGTGACGATCGCGGCACCGCACTCGCTCGAGGACTGCCGCGACGTCGACCTGGTGGCGATTCCCGGTGGCAGTACCTCAGGCGATTACCCGAGCGAGATCCTCGAGACGTTGCGCACGGTGGTCGACAACGGAGGACGTGTGCTCACCGTGTGTTCGGGCGCCTTCGTCGCCGGCGCGGCCGGCCTGCTCGACGGTCGGCGGTGTACGACGCATTGGCGCTACGGCGCGAAGCTGGGACGCATGTACCCACAGGCGCGGGTGGACACCGATGTCCTGTTCGTCGACGACGGTCCGATCACCACCAGCGCGGGCACGGCCGCCGGGATCGATGCCGCACTCCATCTCGTGCGCGAGTCGTGGGGTCCGGCGGTGGTCAACCGAATCGCTCGGCGCATGGTGGTGCCACCGCACCGCGACGGCGGCCAGCGACAGTTCGTCGACATGCCGATGCCGACCTGCGCCGACGCCGGGTTCGGGGAATTGCTGGAGTGGATGGTCGAACACCTCGACCGCGATCTCACCGTCGACGATCTGGCGGCCCGGATGCACATGTCGGGGCGGACCTTTGCTCGGCGATTCGTCGACGAGGTGGGCGTCGCACCGCGCCGGTGGCTCACCGAACAACGCGTGCTGGCTTCCAAGGGGCTGCTCGAACAGACCGACCTGCCCATCGAGGAGGTGGCGAGGCTCGTCGGGTTCGCGTCGGCAACGCTTCTTCGGCATCACTTCGCCTCGGCAGTCGGCGTCGCGCCGCTGGCCTATCGGCGTCGGTTCGCGTGTGCGAGCGACGTCCCCGTGTCGCAATGATGGGACTCACGCCGACGCAGATTCAAGGCAACGCCGGTTGCCGACTCGCGTCAGGGCGTCGGAGTTCCGATGGCGAGCCGGTTCGGCGGGGCCGCGGCCGGCGGCGGGACAGGCTTGGGGGCCGCAACCACGTCCGACGACCGCAGCAGGCACGTCGCCGGCGGGAAGTCGGTGGCGGGGAAGACGGTCGCGAGCGCGATCGAGAACCGGTAGGCGCGTTCGACGTATCCCGGTGCGGTGTAGTGGATGCCGTCGATGAACCACGACGGTTTGGTCTCGGCGGCCCAGTCGTAGATGCGCAGGTTGGGGTACCGCTCGCAGGCCTTCACCAGTGCGCGGTTGAATCGGCGCATCGCTGCGTTGTTGTAGGCCGGATTCTCGTTGAGGCTGCTGGTGATCACCGTCGGCCACATGACGGGCTGATCCTTCAGTGGCCCGAGGAGTCGGTCGATGCGCATGCTGAGCGGACCCGGGCCGCCGACCTCGATGTTGGCGGTGTCGTTGATGCCCATCGCCATCACCCAGCATCCGCGTTCCCCACGAGCAAGATGCCCGGCAATCGCGGTGGCCGCGTTGGGTTCGCCGTTGACCGTCTCCAGGCTCGACCGTGCGCCGACGATGTCGGTGATGACCGTCCGCGCCCCGACCTGCTGGTAGCGGCCGGTGATCCGCTCGGACGCCCGCGGGAGGGTGTCGATGCTGTTCATGCCGATCGAGGTGGAGTCGCCGATGTGGATGACCGTTCGGCACCTGGTGCGCCGGTCGACAACGGGGATCGTCGGGCCGTATCGGACGGCGGGTGACGTTGGAGCGAGCTCGGTGGCCAGTGCCGGGTCCGCGCCCCCGTCGTCGGGCGCAGACGCCTTGATAGCGCTGATGGCAACCAGCGTCCCGACCGCCAGCGCTGTCACCACAACCAGCGAGACCGCCAATCGCGGCACCCGGTCAAACAGTCGTTGCGACTCGGGCGGACCTGCGGGGACCGTCTCCAGTTCGCGTTCGTCGGTGAGGGCCCTGACGGTGTCAGGTGCGGGGTCGGTCTCCGGAGCAGGGTCGGTGTCAGGTGCGGGGTCGGCGGACGCCGCGATCTCGCCGTCCGGTTCGGCACTGTCGGTACCGGTATCGGTATCGGCGTCGACCGCTGCCGTCTCGATGACGCGGACCTCGGAGTCGGATTCGTCGACGGTGTCGTCGGCAGTCTCGTTGAGGACAACCGCGTCAGCAGGCTCGCTGACCGGTGCGTCCTCGGCAAGTTCACCGTCGGAGCCTTCGGCGTCCTCACACTCAACCGGCTCGGGCGTGTCGTACTTGGGTCCATCGTCGGGCGCATGTGCGACGGTCTCGTCGAGGGCGATCTCCACCTCGATCGGCTCGTCTGTCCGGTCAGCGTCGGGGGCGTCGGTGTCGGGCGAGTCAGCGTCGGGGGCATGCGCGTCGGAGTCGAGTACTGGCACCGGGGATTCGACGGCGTCAGGCCTCGGGCTCTTCTCGCCGCGCGCTTCCAGCCGGGCGGCCAGCCCCGTCAGCACACCGAGCAGGCGGGTGAGCAGGTCGATCAGCTTCTGTACCAGCTGCTGGCCCATGGGCTTCCTCGCAATCGGTTGGGTACTGAAGGCGGCGCGCAGGCCGTGGCGGCGGATGGGATCTTCGACGTAGCGCCACGAGGCCCAGGACAGCAACAGAGTGGCCAGAATGACGAGGGTGCCCGCGGCGACCGGATGCCCGACTCGGACGTTGGCCGGCAGGAAGGCGATCACAGGCATGTGCCACAGGTAGATGCCGTAGGACCGTTCGCCGATCCATCGCAGCGGGGCGATTCCCAGCGCGCTGGCGACGAGGGTCTCGGGGACGACGGTGGCGACCAGGACCGCGCAGGTCGCGATCGTGAGAACGGCGATGCCACTGCTGTAGAGCGACATCGCGCCGTCTGGGGTGGCGCGGACCAGGTGCACGATTGTCGCCAGTCCGATCAGGGCGATCACGTCGATCACGCAGCGCTGGTTGTGTGTCACCGTCCGTGGGCGGGCCGGCCACCAAAACGCAAGCGCCGCACCGAGAAGAAGGCCGCCGGCGCGGGTGTCGGTGCCTTCGTAGGCGCGCGTGTTGTCGATTCCTGCGTGCGCGACGGCGTCGAGCAGAAGGAACGAAATCAGTGCGAGTCCGATGATCGCCACCGTCACGAAGACCCGGCGCCGCAAGAGCAGTATCAGTCCCAGAAGGAGCAGCGGCCACACGATGTAGAACTGTTCCTCGATCGACAGCGACCACAGATGATCGAACGGCCCCGGGCCGAGAAAGCGGTTGAAGTAGTCGTCGGAGACGGCGATGTTGTGCCAGTTGTTGACATAGAACGACGCGCTCAATGCTTGCTGTGAGTACTCGCCGAGCTTTGCCGGTCGAGCGATGGCCGCTGCGGCGAGCGACGTCACGAGCACCAGGATCAGTGCCGGCAACAGACGGCGCGCGCGGGAGAGCCAGAACTTGTTCAGCTCGAACCCGCCGGTGCGTTCGCGCGAACGCAGCAGCAGCGACGTGATCAGGTAGCCGCTGAGCGTGAAGAAGACACCGACGCCGAGAAGCCCACCGGTGAACCCGGGCACATGAAGGTGATAGAGGACGACGAAGGCAACTGCCAGCGCACGGAGTCCGTCCAGCGCTGGCAGGTAGGTCGTCCCCGCGTGGGCGGGACGTGGCATTGGTTGTGGCTCAACCTCGGTGGGGGATGGGAAACAAGCCTGGAATCGTCGACGGCAGCGTCGAACGAACCAGTGGAGTCAGCTTGCGAGTGTATACGGGCCGACTTCAGTTCCGCGTCCCCCGGTCGGTCGAATAGTTGGGGGCAGGAGCGAGCGGTCAGGCGATCCAGTTCATCCGCGGCGTCGTCGGAGACGGGTTGGGATATGCGGTGGCAAGCGCGTCGGCGAATCGAGCGTTGCGTTGGGCGGTCCCGGCCGCGGTGTAGTGGATGCCGTCGGAGAAGAGGTTGGCGTTGGCGTGTGCTGCCCAGTCGTAGACGGCGAGGTTGGGGTACCTCGAGGTCGCTCGTCGCAGCGCGTCGTTGAAGCCGCGCATGGCGGCGGCGTTGTACGCCTTGTTGCTTGCCGCCGGCGTGGTGGAGACCGTCGGCCACAGGACAGGTTGTCCGCGAAGTTGAGTCATGATCCGGTCGATGCGTTGATCGGCGTTGACCCGGCTGCCCACCGCGATGTTCGCCGCGTCGTTGACCCCCATCGCGATGACCCAGCAGCCGCGTTCGCCTTTGGCGAGGTGCGCCGCAGTGGCGTCGGCAGCATTCGGTTCGCCGTTCACGCGTTCCACGATGGAGCGCCCGCCGAGTGCGTCGAGCGTCACCGTGCGTGCGCCCACTCGCTGGTACTGCGCGGTGAGGCGATCGCCGGGAGTCGGCACGCGTGCGGCGTCATCGACGCCGACCGAGGTCGAATCGCCGATCTGGATCACTCGATCGCATCCGGTGCGGCCGTTGCCGGTACCCGGCTTCGGTAGGAGGTCGCGGATGATCGGGAGTTGCGTGAGCTGGCCGAGCAGGTCGACGGAGCTGTTGGCGTCTGGGGTTTTGATGTCGGGGTTCGGGGCGGCGTGGGCACCGGCCGCGCCGAAAGCGGTCAGCGCTGCAGCGACCGCAGCGACGAGGCCCGCACGTCTAACCAGCGTGCGGGCGGGGCGTGGGCGTCTGTTAGTCACAATGACCCCACTAAACAACACCTGTAACAGTGCTGGCAATCCGAAGAGCACAACGATTGGGTCAAGCGGACGTCGCGGAAGTGCAACCTCGACGCCCCTCGATGGGTGATAGAATTCACTCATTGCGTCTATCAAGCGTCAATCGAGCGAGGCAAGGGGCGGCTTTCGTGGCGACAAACGTCGGGGTGGCACCGGTAGCGAGTTCGGACAGCGCAGAGGTGCGCGCCGACGTCATGAAAGAGTTCCGGAGCACACCGGGAGTGCGCTTGGGGGACTCTTCGGTGGCGTGGCCTTCGATCAGGTTGCCTTGCCCGAGGTTGCTGCGGCGGTCGACCGCTCGGGCAGGTTTGCCGAGAACTTCAGTGATCGTGGCTTTCGTGGGGGTCTGTCGGCGATGCTCGCAACATGGGGCGACCCGGCCGACCGCGCTGCCGAGGCTCGGTGGCTCAAGGAGCAACACAAGGCAGTTCGTGGCCGTGGTCGGGGCGCATATCGCGATGTCCGGTACAGCGCCCTGAAACCGGAGAACTGGAAGTGGATCGCGGTCAGCGGGATGATGCTGTCGCTCAACACTTTCGAGTTCTGCACCGGCATCCGGATGAATGCCGCCGAGCGCGAAGTCGGCTATCAGATGCTGCGCGAGGTGTTCATGGACCTGGAGTTGCCGAGCGCTGCGGGAAAGTTGCCGCCGACGCTCGCCGACGCCGATTCGTACTACGAGGAGATGGTCGAGACCAAGCTGGCATCGACACCTTTCCTGGTGGAGCAGTTTGCCGGGCTCACCCGACTGCCGATGCCCACCTTGGGCATGAAGCCCCTGGAACGGGTGGTGATGCGGCCCCTCTGGTATGCATTGCGCCCGGTGGTTGGCCGCGCCATTGTTGTCTCCTGTTCCAAGGCAATGCATCCGGGCGTGCAGAAGCTCACCGGGTTCCGCCTGCGACCGCACCACGACGTCGAGTTCGCCATCATTTGTGCGTTCCTGCAGTTGTCCTGGAAGGTACTTCCGGACCGTGTCCTGCTACTGCCACTCGCTCGCAACCGGCTCGAGTACGAGAAGCTGGTGAGGGCGCACCGCAAGTACGGCTTGGAATCCTTCGCCGTCCCAGAGGGGCGATCGGGCTGTCCCGTGTAGACGGTGCGCCCGCGTATATCTCTTTTCACACGTCAGTGGGAGCACACCGGTCGGAGGCCGGCAAGGGTGTAACGGTGCGCGCAAAGGGATTCGAACCCCTGACCGCTGGTGTGTAAGACCAGAGCTCTACCGCTGAGCTATACGCGCTCGGGCGCCTGCTGGGCGCGCCAACAAACGAATGTAGCGGCTCACCTGCCGGGACGGCAAAACCGTTAGTAGGCGTCAGCCGACGGCTCGCCGGTACCGTTGCGCCGCGCGTTCGTGGTAGGCGGCGACCTCGGCGCATTCGGCGCGTAGCTCGTCGGGCTCGATGATGGTGAAATCCGCGTCGAACGCGCGCAGCCAGCGCGCGATCGAGGTGAGCGACGTGCTGAACACGATCAGCTCGCAACTGTGGTCGTCCCCGGCTTCGATGACGCCCCAGGAGTCGTCGACCATCGCGGCGACCGTCTCCATGGGCGCGTGGATCCGAACGCGTGCGGTGGCCTGGCGATACACGGCACCGAGATTGCGGGCCAGGTAGGCGGCGGCGCTGTCGTCGGGCAACTCTCGCGGCGTGAATCGCGGACCGGTCGGTGTCTTGGGCGTCATCCGGTCGACCCGGAACGAACGCCAATCCTCCCGGGCCAGATCCCACGCCACCAGATACCAGCGGTAACCGTTGCGCACCAGACGATAGGGCTCCACCTCGCGGCGGCTTTCCTCGCCGTTGCGGCGTCGGTAGTCGAAGCGCAGAAGCTCGAGGCGATGGCACGTCGTCGCTATTTCGGTCAGCGTGTCCGCGGAGAGGGCGCTGTGCGGCTGCTCGCGGGGCACGGCCTCGACCCGCAGCGCGTCGAGACGGTGGCGTAGTCGCGACGGCATCACCTGCCGCAGTTTGGTGAGCGCCCCGGCGGACGCCTCGGCCATGTCGGCGACCGGCCCGGTGGTCACCGCGTCGAGCCCGAGCGCGACCGCGAGCACTTCCTGGTCATCGAGCAGCAGGGGCGGCATCTCGGCACCGGCGCCCAGGCGATAACCACCCCCGACGCCGACCGTCGCATCGACCGGATACCCCAGTTCACGCAGCTTGTCGACGTCGCGGCGGACGGTCCGGGTGGTGATGTTCAGACGGTCGGCGAGCTCGTTGCCCGACCACTCACGCCGCATCTGCAGCAGTGACAGCAGGGCGAGAAGACGAGCCGACGTTTCCAGCATGGTTCACATGCTGCCGCATGTTGCGGACAACTTCTGACCGCATTGACAAGAGCGGATCAGCAGGTGATGTACGACGTCGGGTTGGAGGTGGTGTCCAGCCACTTGCCGTAGGCGTCGCCGCCGATCTGGCTGCGCAGGGCGCAGATCTCGCTCAGCGTTGTACCCGCGACTTTGTACACGGCGTAGATTGGATTGCCGTTGAGATTCTGCCGCAGTGACGGACAGGACTGGTCGGTGCGCAGGTAGCTGAAGCCCGGATACGAATTCAGGTAGCCCTGGACCTCGGACGCGTACTGCCCCGGTGTGACGGCGTTCGCGACGACAACGATCCCGGTGCCGTCGCAGGCCGGGCGGGAGATCGGGGTGGCCAGGCCGAGATCGCCGGCACCCCGCTGCGGGGTGGTCGGCTGGGTCGTCGTCGGCACGAACGGCGGGGTCTGTCCGGCCGTCGTCTCGACCGTCGTTTCGGCGGTCGTCTCGGTCACCTGCGGTGTCGCGCGTTCGACGGTCACGGTCTGCGGCTCCCGCGATACGTCGGCCGCGTTCTTCGAGTCGTCGGAACCCGACGTGAAAAGCACCCACCCGACGGCGCCGATCGCGATCACCAGCACGACGATCGCGGTGAGCGCCGCCGGGACCGCGATCGACCGTGACTTCTCTGGAGCCGGGTAGCTCGGATACGGCGGATTCGGATACTGCGGATTCGGATTCGGCGGATTCGGATACTGCGGGTTGGGATGCGGCCCGGAGAAGCGATCCGCGGACGCCCGCAACGTCGGTTGACCCCCGGTGGGCGGGGGAGGCGACACCGGGCGCGCGGCCGTCGAGAGGTAGGCGGGCGGCATCGTCGGAGGCGCTGAAGGGGTGACCGTCGGGGGAGCGACGCGCGGCGTCAAGGTCTTGATGCCGGTGGCAGTCTGTAAGGCCCGGGCGTCGTCGATCATGTCCCCGGCGCTCAGGTATCGCTGCGCCGGATCCTTGGCCATGGCGCGGGCGATCACCGAGTCCAGCGGCGACGACAAGCTGGGCGGCTGCTTGGCGAGGTGGGCGGCGATGAGTTGCTCGACGGTCGTCGCGCTCGCGAACGGGTGCGCTCCGGCGAGACATTCGTAGAGCACACATCCGAGTGCGTAGATGTCCGCCGGCGCACCCAGTGGGGAGTCGCCGAACCGCTCGGGTGCCATGTAGCCGAACGATCCGATGGCGGTCCCGGCGCTCGTCATCCGGGTGTCCGTGTCTGCCTGCGCCAGACCGAAATCCACCAGGTAAGCGAAATCGCGACGGTCGATGAGGATGTTGTCGGGTTTGACATCACGGTGGATCAACCCGCCCCGATGCGCGGTGTCGAGGGCGTCGGCGATCTGGCTCAGGATCGATAGCGCACGACTGGGCGCGAGGGGACCTGTTGCGTCGAGCAACGCCCGCAGATCGTGGCCGTCGACCAGTCGCATGTCGATGTAGAGCAGACCCTCGATCTCGCCCCAGTCATGAATCGGGATCACGTGCGGGTCGTTCAGCGAGGCGGCAACCCGGGATTCACGGAGGAAGCGATCCCGGAATGCGGGGTCGTCGGCGACGGATTCGCGCAGCAGTTTGAGCGCGACCACCCTGCCCTTGCGGGTGTCGGTGGCGCGGTAGACCTCGCCCATACCGCCGCGTCCGAGCAGGGCGTCGATCTTGTAATGCCCCAACACAGAACCGGATCGATCCTCCTGCACGTGATCAGCGTAGTGGCTCGACGCCGACGGTCGCGACCGTTGCAGCCGATCGCACCGATGCGTCCATGTCCGCCCGATACGGTGAAAGCACAGCCCACATGTGAGGAGTTCGGATGGCGACGACGATCCTGCCCATCGGCCCGGTGACCGAAGGCCTCGTGGCCGCCTGGGCGGGTATCCGCGGCCTCGCCGAGACCATGGACGCCGATCAGTGGGGCGTGCCATCTGTGCTCCCGGGCTGGACCAACGCCGACATCGTGGCCCACATCATCGGGACCGAGAGCCTGCTCGCCGGGCGTGATGTCGCGGCAGTGGACGTGAGTGCGCTTGCGCACGTGCGCAATCCGATCGGTGAACTGAATGAGAAGTGGGTCGAGCATTTTCGTGGGCAGCCACGCGCAGATGTGCTCGCAGCGTTCGACGAGATCGTCGCCCTGCGCACCGAGGCCCTTGCGGCGATGGGCCAGAACGACTTCGATGCCGCGTCGATGACCCCTGCCGGTCCCGACACCTACGGCCGGTTCATGCGGATTCGCATCTTCGACTGCTGGATGCACGAGATCGACCTGAGCGACGGCATCGGCGTCGCGTCACCGGCCGATACCGGCGCTGCGCAGTGGGCGATCGCCGAGATCGCGGCCTCGCTGCCGTTCGTGGTCGGCAAACGCGCAGGTGCGCCCGCGGGCACCTCGGTCCTGTTTCGGATCACCGGCGCCGCGCCGACCGACGTTCGGATCGTGGTCGCCGAGCGCGCCGTCGCGGTTGATGAATTCGAGGCCGGCGCCGGGAACGCAGCGAGCGGGCCGAATCTGCCCGGCGACGACGCCGCCACTGTCCGGCTCACGCTCGACGCGATCGATCTGGCTCGACTCGCCGGCGGACGACGCGACGCCGACCCCGCAGCAGTGACGGTCGAGGGTGACCGGGAGATCGCCGACCGGATTCTGACGAACCTGAACTACGTGATCTGATTCGAAGAAGACTGTTTCGGTCGTCGAACTGTGAGAACTCGAGTTGAGTTGGAGAACGCGAGTGCTGCAGCACTCGCGTTCTCCAACTCGGCACTGGTTGTCGTGGGTGCCGGCTATCGGCGTGGCG
>NZ_JBSFQL010000036.1:0-41839 GCF_053588675.1 Gordonia sp. NPDC003422 | reverse complement strand
ATGGCCCACCCCAAGCCCCCACGACACGCCGGACCAGTCACGACCGGCTCAGCTGACGTCAGGACCGAAACCCCACCACCCCCTGGGACTCTCCCACAAAGAAGCGACCGAGGTCACCAACGATCCACAGCCTCCATGATCAGCCACCCCACCCGCGGTGACCACCCGAGCACACTTCCCGCCTCCACGATCGCCGCCGCAGGCGGCGGGTGGGTCGCTGATCCGAAGAGTTCTGTGACTAGTGCTCTGGCCTGCGCATAAGTGTCCACCACCCCACCGCTCTCTGAGGTACCCGAGGCGCCAGGTGAGGGATGCCTCGAAGGGCAGGCGAACGGGCCACGTCAGCGAGGCGCCGGACCACTGAAAGTAGGGGAAGGTTTTTCCCCTACTTTCTGCCCCTGCTTGTTGAGTCGTCCGCGAGAAAGTTCGCGGGGAGGACTCCAGGGGTAGGGGACGAGTTTCTTCCCCTATTTTTCGTGGATCATCGTTGCCGCGTCGCGCTCCACGGCCCTCTTCCCGCCTCCACGATCGCCGCCGCAGGCGGCGGGTGGGTCGCTGACTCGAAGGCAACGCTTGTGCGGTCGATGCCCTCCATTGATCAGGCTCAGGGGTGGCGCGGAACCCGCCCGAGTTGTTCTCCGATCAGAATGGCGAGGTTGTTGCCGACCAGGTTGACGAACGCCCGCCAGGTTGCGGGGTTCAACGCCATCGATCCCTGGTCGCTGGTGGTGCAGCCGCGTCGAACTGGCTTGCGGGCCAAGCGGTCAGCCATCCACACCACACCGGGGGCAAATCCTTCGACCGCCAGGGTGATGTGCTCGCTGAAATGGTCGCGGGTGTACTGCACGCGTGCGCCCGGATCGGCGCAGTAGGTGCGCACAAGGGTGTTGACCGGTCCGACAGGCGCGATCCAATCGGGGTTCGACTGGTAGATGAACATCGGAAACGTGGGTACGGACTTGCCCATTCTCATCTGGCCCAGCACTTTTCGTGGAGTGGGATAGCTCAGTGGATCGCCCGGCAGGTTGATCAGACCCTTGATGTTGACGAACGGGGCGAGTGCTGCCTGATAGGTCAGGCAGAGTGGACTCTTCACCGTCAGCAGCGCCCGGCCGAGAGGGTTCACATGGCGCTGCAGGAAGCGATCGAGTTCCGGGTACTCGCGGCTCACACCGATGATCCCGGCCATGATGAGGCCCGACGCCGCATTGCCGTTCGCCAGGTTGACCAGCGCTCCGATGTCGGCGGGGACACCGCCTTCGGCGGCTCCGACGATGGGTAGTTCTGGCGCGTAAGACGCGGCGAGCTCAGCCGCCCACCCGGTCGCGATCGACCCGCCGGAGTAACCCATCATCCCTACGCGCAGATCGTCTTTCAGTCCCAGCGGTCGGAAGTTTCGGGCACCGCGGATTCCGTCGAGCGTGATGCGGCCCGCGAGAGGGCCGGCAGCGAAGGCGGACTGAGGTCCTTGATGGTCGGGAATCACCACGGAATACCCCGCACCGACCAGCGACGTGATCTGCAAGACTTCGTACTGCGAGTCGACCGAGCCGGAAATCTGCCCGGGAATCGATGCCAACTGCATCACATACGAAGGGGCGCAGTACATGGCGGTCGAGTCCTCGGCAGACTGCCAAGACACCAGCTTCGACGGACCCGGACGCTGCGGACCGCGCGGTTTGAGTAGTGTCGCCACCGCCGGGATCGCTTCCCCGCGGGTGTTCGTCGAGCGGTAGGAGATCTGCCATGCGTCCACGTTGATCGGAATCGCCGAGAACGCAGCAAGATTGACGCGCCGGGCCGCGATCAACTCACCGGGCTTCTTCGACTCGACCACCCGCTGCGGCGGGAGATAGAAGGCGCGGTCGAACTCGGGGATCGCCGGCGGGACCGGAAAGGGCAGTGCAGGCTGCACCGGCACTGCCGACGCGTGCCCCGTGGCCAGAACGGAACTTCCGACGAAGGTCGTGACAAGCAATCCGATGATGAGACCAATTGCCTGAGCGCGCAACGTCGTCGACCCCCGACACATACAACCACCCCTTGTCCAGTTGTGAGACACCTGCGTCTCACATTCCTAGTGAAGATACACAGATGTGGTCTGCGCCACAAGGGTGGCGATGAGGAGGGCCAGCGGGCCTCGACTCTCGAGTCAGAGGGTGGTGAAGGCGAGCAGGATGTCGGCGAGTACGTCCACGATGTCGCCGAGTGGCGCCGGGTCGTCGGACGAACTCCATCGGTGGACGAGTCCGGTGAGGGCGCCGACGAAGCCGATGGCGAGGTGGCGCTGTCGATCCGAGGGTGGGCGCGCGGCGACGTCGGCCATCGTTGCGACGAAGAAATCGACCCACTCCTCGCGTCCGTCGATGCGGTGCTGCTCGACGCGACTGCTCACGCCGACCACCTGGACGAACGAGACTTCCGCGCGCCGCGGATCGGTGCCCACCGAGGACATGTAGGCGCGCATCGCTGTGGTGGCCAGGTCACGGAGATCGCGAGAAGGATTGTCGGACAACGCCTCCGAGACCGCGAGACGGGCGCCTCCCTGGATCTCGTCGTAGATCGCGATGAGGAGGTCCTCACGATCGGCGAAGAGCTCATAGAACTGCCGTCGCGACAGTCCGGCGGCCTTACAGAGGGAGGTCACCGACGACGCCGCGTAGCCCTTCGTCGAGAACTCATCGAGCGCCGCGTCGAGGAACCGACGGCGGCGATCGGCCAGCCGGTCGCTCACAGCGCGCCCACCGTAGGTTCGTTCTGCGGCGGTCATGATGAGCTCATCAGGTCCCGAGTCGCTGCGCCCGAAGGTCGTGCCCCTTGGAGGTCAGGCACCGACCGGTGGGCAGGTCCCATTGCCAGCCGTGCAGATTGCAGGTCAGCTTGTCGCCCTCGATGACACCGAACTTGCCGAGGTCGGCCTTGAGGTGCGGGCAGCGACGCTGCATCTCCCAGCCGTCCTTGGTGATCGACGCCGAATCGTCGTGTGCCTCGGCAAACCAGCCGTCGGCGTAGGCAATTCGCTCGTCGGTGAGGCATTTGAAGAAGGTGTAGAGGAACTCGTTGTACCCGCCGATCCGCCACGTGGTGAAGCGGGTGGAGAGGAAGATCGTGTTGACCCAGTCGGGCTCGTTGTCGCGAAGGACGGTCCGCACCAGCTCGGTGGCGATGCGGAATCCGTAGCGGTACTTGCCTTCTCCCTCCTTCGGCTCGCGCACGATGCGGTTGGGGAAGTCGATGACGACGATCTCGGTCTCGTCGGTGGTCTCCTTCGACGAACTGTGCGGCGTCATGACGAGACCGACGGGATAGCCGATGCCGTCGCAGATGAGGTCCGATTGCGCCATGATCGGCTCGAACAACTCACGAAGCTGCCCGATCAGCGGCTCGCCCTCGGCCGGGGCCCAGGTTGCCTTGTCGGCGGCGATGATCGGGGCGAACTTCTCCTTCATCCGCTCGAGGTAGGCCTGCTTGTTCTCGCCGAACACGTCGTGCGGAGCGTAGGGATAGCTGACCTCGTTGAGCGTCGATCCGGTGAAGTCGGCGACCGACCCCGACACCATCATCAGGCCACGATGACGCTCGCCGTCGTCGGTGCCGTGGATGCGCATCTGCTCCAGGAACGTCTCTTGGTCGGGGAAGATCGACGTGACGTCGGCCGGCCGAGCATTCTCCGGGTCGTCGATGCCGGAGCCGAAGTCGTTGAGCCCGAACAACTCCTCGTCGAGGAACATCGGCGGACCGGCCGACGGGACCACCCATGTCGCGCCGACCTGCTCGATGTAGGAGCGGGCGCGATCCATGCCGCGCTGACGCTTCTGCGACGCGAAGTTCGCCTTCGACTTGCGCGGGATGTCGTAGACCATCGGGTACCAGATGGCTCCCGAATACTGCAGCAGGTGGACGTCGACGCCACCGAACGCCTCGTCGATGACGTCGAGGTCGATGGGCCGGGCGTCGTTCATGTTGAAGCACACGGTCTCGCCGTCGGAGACGATGAGGCCGGAGTCGCCGATCGGGCCGTCGGCGGGGGCACGCAGCGCGATGATCATGACGTCGAGCGAGCCCTTGTCGTTCGTCACCGTGGTCTTCACCGAGTCGGTGGTCTCCACAAAGGTGTGGAAGCCGAGCTTCTCGAGTTCGCGCTTGAGGTCCGGCACGGGGTAGTCGGGCAGCAGGACGGTGGCGTCCTTGTTGACGTTCTCCCGCAGGTTGCGCTCATCGAAGTGGTCGCGGTGCAGGTGTGAGACGTAGAGGTAGTCGCACTGGCCAAGCGCCTTCCAATCCAGCTCGGAGTTGTCCGGGAACGGGATCCAGGAGGCGAAATAGGTGGGGTTCACCCACGGGTCGCAGAGGATCGACCCGGCGGCGGTCTGAATGTGGAAGCCGGCATGTCCGATGCTGGTGATCTGCACGTGTGGCGACCTTTCCTGGGCTGCGCGGGCTGAGCGCGTGCGGGCATTCGACATACCAATCTAACGAGTCGCCGCCGGGCCTGTCGTGGGCCGTTGTGCCTGCAGGATTCCCGCGTGATGGCGGTCACCGCTGTTTCAGCGACCGTAGCCAGTCGTCGACAGCCCGCTGACCGGCGAGCCGCAGAACCGGTTCACCGGCGTCGATGCGTGCCTGCATCCGATCTCGGGTCTCCGGATACATCACCCACGCCCAGCGGATGATGTTCTTGTCGGGGTCGCGGCGGAACCAGTCTCGCGGGTTCTCGCGGTTGCCGTGCCAGATCCCCTCACGGCGGACACCTCGGAGAACGGTTCGGCGGGTGACGCGGAACATGACCGTGCGTCGCGCGTGGTCGGGCCAGACCACGACATCGGGACCGTCGGGCGTGTCGGTGTCCAGAAGCCCGTCGAGGCGTCGTGTCCAGACGCCGTCGATCACCCAGCCGGTCGGGTTGTCGGCCAGAAATGTGCGGACGATAGCGCGTGCGTCGTCGAGGTCACGGAACGTCCAATCGGCGTCCCAGAACACCTCGTCGAGTTCGAGTCGCGGCAGGTCCAGAATGTCCGCGACCTGACGCGCGAGGGTCGACTTGCCCGTTCCCGACACCCCGACGATGTGGATACGGCGCGGCGGATCATCCACCGCGACAGTATGCCGGGGTGCTCAGCGCGACGTGAACCGCTGCGTCAGCCGCTGGACCGACACGGGGATCTTCGACGCGGCGAAGGCGGCGCGCAGCACGCGGCTGTCGTCGCGCGGGAGGATGCCGGCGCGCTGGGTGGCGTCGATGAAGTCGTAGAGGGTTTCGCCCTCTTCCATCAGGCGGTCGGTGTTGAAGTGGTAGCGGTCGACGGCCGTGCACTGGATGAACCTGCCGTCGCCATACAGCGTCGGCGCCGAACCGTCGTACGGGTAGAGACGCAGTGCACCGGAGAAGTGGCCGCTGCCGATGTAGCGGATCATGATGCGTACCTTGCCTTCTGGCGTGATATCGACGTACACCTGGTCGGGCAGGGGGTCGTAGCGCCAGTCGGGGATCGCGTCGAAGAAGGCGAAGTTGTAGGTCACGAAGTCGTCGATGCCGACGATGGTGCGGCCGAACGTGGTCACGTCGGTGTAGCGGAGGTCGGCTGCGTAGAGCTCGTCGTTGATGCTCATGTCGCGGACCAGGAAGCTCCACCAGTACTTCTTGGCCCAGGTCATCAGCCAGGCAACGTCGTTGCCCTGGCGTTCGAGGAAGTCGAGCTTCTTGGCGAACATGTCGAACCATTCGCGGGTCTGTTCCTGCAACTCCGGTTCGGAGATGGCTCGGATCGGGACACCCCGGTTCGACTTCAGATATTCCGGTGCGGGCTTGGCCAGTCGCGGACGTGCGAGTGCTTCTTGGAAGGCCTCTTCGGTAAACATGAATCACATGATTCATGTTGAATCGGGCGATGTCAATACGCCCGATGATGCAAGGATGAGCGGGTGAGTTCCGGAAAGCTGTGGCGAGGTCAGACACTGGCGGATCGCTCGACGGACCGTCGGGCGGTGTTGCTGGACGCCGGCCGCGCACTGCTGGGCGAGGGCGGCGCCGCAGCGGTGACGATGCGTGCGGTGATTCGCGAGGCCAAGCTCAGTCCGCGCTACTTCTACGAAAGCTTCGCCTCCCGTGAGGAACTGCTCACCGCCGTGTACGACGAGGTGTCCGCGGAGCTGTTCGAGACCCTGACTGCCGTCGCGGTGACGGGTCACCCGCGCCAGGACGTGCGCGCGTTTGTCGACGCCATCCGCGACTTCTTCGAGCGGGACCCGCGCCGGGCGCGCATCCTGCTGCGCGAACCCCTCGCCGACGACACGCTGCGCGACCATCGCGCGGCGGCGACCCCGCAGTTCGTCGGCGCGGCGGTCGCGATGGCCGGTGGTCGGATCGGCGCCGACCGCGACCTCGCCATCGTCTCGACCGCGCTCTCGGGCGCACTCGTCGCGCTCTACCTCGACTACTCCGACGGACGGCTCGACGTGGAACCGGACCAGCTCGTCGACGCGGCGGTGGAGCTCATCTTTGCCATCGCGGGGGAGCAGTAGAACCGGCTCGCACGGATGACACCGCTGAAGGCCTTCGCCGGGATAATCCAGTCGATGAACCTCATCGGTGTCATCCACGCAGACCTGCATCGCAGCGTCAGTCGATCGATTGCGCCGCAGTAAGCTCAATCCATGGAACCCGTCTATGGCACTGTGATCACCGCCGCGCGACTGCTGTGGCTGGCCGAGGGCCTCAAGTTCACGATCTCGGGCGTCGAGAACGTTCCCAAGACCGGTGCCGGCGTCGTCGCCTTCAATCACACCGGCTACCTCGACTTCACCTACGCCGGCATTCCCGCCTATCTGCAGGGCCATCGGTACGTGCGGTTCATGGCGAAGAAAGAGGTCTTCGACAACAAGTACGGCGGCCCGATCATGCGGTCGCTCAAGCACATTCCCGTCGACCGTGAGCAGGGGGGCGAGAGCTACCGCACCGCCGTGGAGTACCTCAAGCAGGGGGAACTGGTGGGGGTGTACCCAGAGGCGACGATCAGCCGCAGCTTCGAGATCAAAGGATTCAAGTCCGGCGCCGCCCGCATGGCGCTCGAGGCCAACGCACCGATCATCCCGACCGTCATCTGGGGTGCGCAGCGCGTGTGGACCAAGGGTCATCCCAAGAAGCTGGGCCGCTCGAACTACAAGATCATGGTCGGGGTGGCCGAACCGCTGGAACCGACCGGCGACGCCGACGCCCTGACCGCGAAGCTGCACAAGGTGATGAGCGAGAAACTGCTGGAGCTGCAGGACGCTTACGGCGAGCACCCCAAGGGCGAATTCTGGGTCCCGGCGCGACTCGGCGGGTCTGCTCCGACGTTGGAGGAGGCGAACCGGATGGATGCCGAGGAGCAGGCCGCGCGTGCGGCCAAGCGGGCAGCCCGCGAGCAAGGTGAGGACGGATAGGCTGGTCGCATGAGTCAGAGCCGTCCGCAGAGTCGCGAACCGGTCTTCCGGACTCTCGAACTGATCGCCAACGGGCTCGTCCGCGCGCAGGGTCTCGACCTTCGGTTCACCGGTATCCAGAACATCCCGGAGACCGGTGGCGCCGTCCTCGCCGTCAACCACACCGGCTACGTCGACTTCCTGCCCGCCGCGATCGGCCTCTACCGGGCCGGACGTCGGGCGCGGTTCATGATCAAGTCCGAGGTGATGGACGTGGCGATCATGCGCTTCCTCGTCAACCACACGAAGACGGTGCCGGTGGACCGGTCGGAGGGAGCCGAGGCCTATCGCGCGGCCGTGGACTCGTTGCGATCGGGGGAGATCGTCGTCGTGTATCCGGAGGCGACCATCAGCCGGAGTTTCGAGCTGAAGGGTTTCAAGACGGGCGCGGCCAGGATGGCGGCCGAGGCGCGGGTGCCGATCGTGCCGGCCATCGTGTGGGGTGCGCACCGCCAGTGGACCAAGGGCGGTAAACGGAACATGGGGCGCAGCAAGCTGCCGGTCGCCGTGCGCTACGGCCTTCCGATCGCTGTCGATTCGGCCGCCGACCCGTCTGCCGAGACCGCCCGGCTGCGTGAGGTGATGAAGACGATGTTGCTCGAGGTGCAGGACGGCTACGGCACCCATCCCGCGGGCGAATTCTGGGTGCCGGAACGGCTCGGCGGTTCGGCACCGACGATCGAGGAGGCGGCGACCATCGAAGCCGAAGAAGCAGAGCGCAAGGCGGAGGCACGCGCTCGTAAGGCCGCCGAGAAGTCGCGGCGCGGGACGTCCTGATGGCATTCGGACCGCCGACGCTGATCGCGAGCGATGTCGATGGCACCCTCATCGACGACGAAAACCGGGTATCCGCACGCACTCTCGACGTTCTCGGGGCAGCGCGCGGCGCCGGTGCCGAATTCGTGCTGGCGACTGGTCGCCCGCCGCGGTGGATCGCCGAGATCACCGACCAGTTCGACGGCACGCAGGCACAGGTCCGATACGCGGTGTGCGCCAACGGCGCTATCCTCTACGACGTGCTGCACGATCGGGTGATCTGGTCGGCGACGCTGCCGCCACCAGTCTTGGTGAAGCTGGGAGAGATTGCCAAGCAACGGATTCCGGGATGCGGAATCGCTGCGGAGCGCGCAGGCGAGTCCGCGCACGACGCCGCGACCGCGCCCTTCGTGGCCAGTGCGGGTTACCAGCACGCGTGGCTCAATCCCGACCACGTCGAGGTCGGCGACGACGACATCTATGCCGAGCCCGCCGTCAAACTGCTCGTCCGATCGCCCGGCATGGCAAGTGGCGAGATGGCGCAGCGCCTTTTGGGGTACGTCGGCGATCTCGCGCAGATAACCTTCTCCACCGACAACGGGCTCGTCGAACTGTCGGTGCCGGGAACGCACAAGGCGTCGGGTCTGGAACGCCTTGCCGCACAAGCCGATCTGCCGTCGGATGCGGTGATTGCGTTTGGTGACATGCCGAATGACGTGGAGATGCTCTCGTGGGCTCACCACGGGGTGGCGATGGGACACGGACATCACGCCGCCCTCGCCGCCGCCGACGAGGTGACGATCGGCAACAACGAGGACGGCGTGGCGGTTGTGTTGGAGCGGTGGTTCGGCTGAGGTTCGAACGGCCGCAAGAAACTAGGGGAAGAAACTCTTCCCCACTCTTGGTGTCGTCCCCGCGAAACTTCTCGCGGAGGACTCAAGAAGTAGGGGAGGAAGTTCTTCCCCTAGTTTTGTGCGGGACCCGTACCGAAAGTCCGTGCGGTTACAGCAACCCAAGCGCGAACGACCCGACGAAGGTGCGTGCGCTGTCGCTGTTCGGCGGATGGAAGGCGCCTGCCCGCACGTCGCGGTAGAGACGTTCGAGCTCGTTGCGTCGGTGCAGCGCTCCGGCCCCGGCGACCTCGAGCGCGAGGTCGGTGACGGTGCGTCCGGTCCGGGTGCCGTTCTCCTTGGCCGCGAACAGCCGCAGCAGCGCGCGGTCACCGAGATCCTCACCCGCGGTGAGCTGGGTGGTCAGCCGGTCGAGCTGTCCCTGGGTGCCTTCGAGAGCGAACTCCGCTTCGGCGACGTGATACTGGGTGAACGGCTTGTGCGCCACCGATTCTCCCCCGAGGCTCAGCGCGGTGCGCGACGTTGCCGACGCGATCGCGAGATCCAAAGCACGACGCCCGATTCCGAGGTAGATGTTGCCCAGCAGCGGGAGAACCCAGGGGAAGATACCGGCGACGTAGCCGGTCGGTGGCTCACCAACGGCGTGGACTCCGACGGTGCGCTCACTCGGGACGAAGACGTCGTCGAGGAGGGTGTCGTGGCTGGCGGTGGCGCGCACGCTGAGCGTGTCCCACGTCTCGACCGTCGACACGCCGACCTCGTCGCGCCGGACGAAAGTGTGCACGATCTTCGGGTTGTCGGGGTCGGAGTTGTCGCGCGCATGCACGCCCAGCCAATCCCACGCCGGCGACAGGGAGGTGAAGATCTTGTGTCCGGTGATGCGATAGCCACCGTCGACCGGCGTGGCGATGGTGGTGGAGTCGTCGATGACGAGGTCGTTGCCCGGTTCGCCGTGGCCGGCGGCGATCACCTTTCCGGCAACGATTTCCTCTGCGAGCCAGAGTAATTCCTTGTTGCCGGCGTTGAGCTGATCGGCCAGCGGGCCGGTCCAGTACAGGTGCATGTTGACCCCGAGTGCGGTGGCCGGCGCAAACGCAGCCAGGCGACGCTGCTCGAGATTCAGCTGGTGCAGGCTGATGCCGAGTCCGCCGTGCTCGCGGGGGAGTGCCGCCCGCAGGTAGCCGAGCTCGCGCAGCTCTTCGAGATCCTCTGCGAAGAAACGATTCTCACGGTCGTAGGTGACGGCTCGCTCGCGGAAGCGCTCGAGGGTGTCCTCGGGGAGGACGAATTCGGTGGTGGCTTGGCTGGTGGTGCTGGTCATGGGTTACTCCTGGTCACGAATGTGCGGCGGTGTGATCGCCGTCGAAGATCTCCGGGTCGGGCAGCAACCCGAGAGCGAGGGAGATCCGGTTGGTGGCGTTGAAGATGGCGGTGATCTGGACAGCTTCGAAGATCTCGGCGTCGGTGAGCCCGAGGCCGCGCAGGCCCTCGATGTCGTCGTCGGAGACGCCACCGGGATCGTCGGTGACCGTCAACGCCAGTTCGATGAGGGCGTGTTCGCGCTCGGACAGTTCGGGCACTTCCCGGTGGTCGAGCGAAATGCGGTGTGCGAGCCAGGCATCGCCGAGGAACTGGGCGAGTTCATGTACGTGCAGGGCGTGGCAGTACGCGCAGCCGTTGCGGACCGATACGACGGTCGCAAGGATCTCCCGTTCACGTCGGGTGATCGAACTCGGCACCGACGGGTCGCCCTGGACGAGCGGGAACAGGTAGGCGTTGAGGCGTTCGAAATGCCCCTCGTCGAGTGCGAAGCCGCGAAGCCAGTTCGGGACGAAGCCGGACTCCTTCTCGGTCTGATCAAAGAGTGCGGCGAGCGAGGGGGAGAGTTGGTCGTCGGTGGGCGTGCGCAGGCGCGAGATGCGAAGCGAGGCTCCGGTGGTGGCCGTCATGAGAGTGGATCTCCTTGTGTGCCAAGTCAGTTGAAGAACTGGTCGTCGGGTGTGACCTGCAGGAAGATGGTGAACCGGTTGGCGGCGGCGAAGGCCGAGATGACGTGCACCGCCTCGAAGATCTCCTCGTCGTTCAGGCCCAGATCGCGCAGTTCGTCGATGTCGGCGTCCTCGATCTCACCGGGATGCAAGGAGAGTTTGCCTGCGAAGCGAGCGAGCGTGCGGTGCCGCGGCGAGAGTTCACGCACCTCGCGGTAGTCGATGGCGACTCGGGTGCCGAGCTTGCGGTCACCGAGCGCCTCACCGAGGCTGCCTGCGTGGTTGAGGCGGCAATAGGAGCACTTGTTCTCGGCAGAACTCACCGTGGCGAGCACCTCACGGTCGACGTAGGGCAGTCGGCCGGTGTTCGGATCGAGAAGGCCGAGGATGTAATCGTTGAACCGTGCGGCGTGCGCACCACCGAGGCTGAGCGCGCTGGCCCAGTTGGGGATGTAGCCGAGCTGACGTTCGAGCGACTCGAGTTGCTGGCGTAGATTGTCGGGAAGCTCATGGAGCTCGGGGACGCGGAGTCGAGAAATGGTTGTGGCAGAGGGGGATTCGAGAGTGTCGGTCATGGCTCTTCTCACGATCGAGGAAGCGATCGGCGGCGTGGCCGGTCGCGGGTGACTCCTCAGACGGTAGAGCCGGCCGCGAGATCGTCACAGAGATGAACTTTGCGTGATCGCAACCCGTGAGATGTTCCCCCAGATTCAGTTCAGGGGATCGAATGGACTTGTCAGGCGGACGGGACCGGTACCGGATTCGTCGGTGTCGCAGAAGGCGTCGACTCCGGCGGCTTGACGGACGCACCGCCGGCCAGGCCGCGGATCTGTGCGAGAGCCGAGTAGCCGTGTGTGCCTGGGCAACTCGTGCTGTTGTAGTCGCGGTGCCCGGCGATCATCGGAAGGGTGGTCTGCGCTCCGGCGGGAAACTTGCTGCCGGAGAAGCCTTCCGAGGTCAGGTTGGCCGTCCCGCCGGGATTGAGCCCGGCCTTGCCGAGGCGCCAGCGCAGGAACCGGGCCACCGCGGCGACCATCGCGCCGGTGGGCGGTGTCTGGTCGAGGTTGCCGATCATCGACACCCCGACCGTCGACTTGTTGAAACCGCCGGTGTGCGTGCCCTCGACGTTGCGGTCCAGTCCGCCGAACGCGCCCTCGAAGATCTGACCGTACTTGTCGACGAGCACGTTGTAGCCGATGTCGCACCAGTTGAGGGTGCGGGCGTGATAGGCGTAGATGCCTCGGACGATCTCCACCGACTGCGCAGCGGTGTACTCGTTGGAACCGGCGGTGTGATGCAGGATCGCCCCGCGGACCGTCGGCGAGAACGTGGGCTGAGAACAACGAATGGCCTCGTCGGCGCCCCACTGCGCGCGGGCCACCACCGAGGGGCCGCCGAGTAGCGGCGTGAGTAGCGAAGAGCCAAGGGACAGAATTGATTCCGGGCTGATCAGAGTTGCCTTGATGGCCGACAGTGCGGTGGTGACGAGCTTGGTGATTATCTCACTGGCAGAGCCCATGGCCAGTTGCGCCGGTCCGCCGCCCTGTGGTTCGGCCGCCGGGATGGCCAGGCCGTTGTCGGTCGCGGCGATCTGCACCTCGCGTGCGTTGCCGATCCAGATGGGTTCGGTGCCGGCCGGGTGGTCGGGGCTCGCTTCGCTCCCAGCTGCTTGCTCGAGCGCGGTCCATGCACCCCATCGCCCATTCGGACGCTTGGCGCGAACGAACATGTCGACGTCGACCGGGCGGTCCCAGGTGAAGGCGAGCATCTTGATCGGGGTGCTCCGACGAAGCGTTGTGACCGCCGCGCCCACGGGCCGGCCGTCGGCCATGCGGGGTTGGGGCGCGCGTGCTCGGGCCGTGGATCGGGGTGTGCCGGACTTCGTCGAGGTCGTTGTCGTCGTCGAGGTCGAATCCGACGTCGTGGTAGTCGTCGATGTGGAGGTCGAATCCGGAGATGAGGACGTCGTGGTGGTCGCGGTGGGCGAGCTGCTCGTCGACGTCGAACTGGAATCCGAAGACGTGGTCGTGGGCACGAGCCCCGACGGTAGCGGCACGGCCAGGTCGGGCAGCGGGAACTGGTTCGGGTCGATCTTGGGCAGCTTGATGCCGGCGGCGCCGAGGCCCGACGACGCCATGTCGAGCACGACGGTCGACAGATCGCGCAGTGGTACCTGCTCGATCGTGGTGTCGGCCACCTTCTTGGTGCGATCCACCAGCTCGGGATCGTGTTTGCTCACACTGACCACGAGCGGACTCGCCACGGCAACGATCGCGATCGTGGCCAGCACGATCGACGGTTTGGGTCGGGCATAGCGCACAGGGGCTCCTCAAGTGAACGGGGCAGGTGTGTCCGGTTGGTCCGAATGGTCGATCCGGGAGTCATCGTGGAGGCGAGGATGCCGCGTCTTCGTGCACACACGCCGCGCGTGGCAACTCGTGATGCTGTTGTTATCTTCTGGGGTTGTTGTGAACCGAGTGAGTTCACTATGGTCACTTAAGTCTCAATCGTCACACCAGTCACAGGCGTTACGTCTGAGGCGAGTGTCCAACTCAGGGATGTGTTTCCGTCAGTGCAGAAGTTCCGTCCGATGACGTGGTTGTCGGGTATGGCGCCGGGTGTACGGCCTCGCCATGCCCGTCGGCGCACGCTGTCCTGGACGGCCTTCGGATTGGCGCCGGCGCTGTTGGCCGGCGGGCTGGCGGTCGCGGGATCGACCATGAGTCAGGACGTGGAACTCTCTGTGGGTTCGACGGTGACGCTGATTGGACATGGGCACGGCCACGGGCGCGGTATGGGTCAGTGGGGTGCCTACGGATACGCACGAAAAGGCTGGCCTGCCAGTCAGATTCTGCGCCACTATTACGGCGGCACCACCGCGGGGAAGGTGGACAGGCCCGAGATCACGGTGAGACTCACCGGTCAGAACTCGGTGAATGTGCACGCGGACGCCGGGATGCGAGTCGGTGGCCAGACCGTGGCTCCCGGACAAGCGGTCAGCTTGTCCGGGACCACGGCCACCATCATGAGCGGCTGCGGCGGTGGCGCGATTCGGACCGTGCGGCTGACGGCACCGTTCGTCGAGCCGATCAGCATGGCGCCCTCTCGACCGGCGCGCGACTTCCTCAAATTCTGCGGGTCCAACACGGCCTACCGCGGGGCACTCGGACTCGACGGCGGCCGCGTCGTCAACCGGCTGCACATCGACGACTACGTCAAGGGCGTCATCCCCAAGGAGAGCGTGCCCGCCTGGGGTGACTCCGGCGGCATGGAGGCGCTGAAGGCGCAAGCCGTCGTCGCGCGCACCTACGCGCTGGCCGCCATCGCCGGCGGCAAGAAGATCGACGACACCCAGAACTCACAGGTCTACGGCGGCGTCGCGAGCGAGGATCGTCGGACAAATGTCGCGGCCGACGCGACCACCGGCCAGATCCTGCGTCAGAACGGTCAACCGGCGTTCACCGAATTCTCCGCGTCGACCGGCGGCTTCACGGCGGGCGGACGATTCCCCGCCGTCGCCGACGAGGGCGACACGGCTTCACCGAACCACAACTGGACGGCGACGGTGAGTGCCGGGAGCATCGGCTCCGCGTTCGGCGTCGGCGCGCTGCGCAGTTTCGAGGTCGTCGAGGCCAACGGACTCGGCGCCGAGAACGGTCGCGCGCTCAAGGTGCGCGCGGTCGGTTCCGGCGGCACCAAGGAGGTCACCGGCGAGCAGGCGCGGACGATGCTGCAGCTGAAGTCGTCGTTCTTCTCGGTGCAGGGACAGGCGACGAAACCGAAGATCGTGCGACCGCCGGTCGGTCCGAGCGGTGGCGCCGGAAGTCTCGATCTGGGCAGCCTCAACGGACTCGCCGACCAGATCATCCCTGGCTCGTCACAGCTGCTCTCGATCGCGACAACCGCGCTGAGCGGCAAGTTCACCGACCTCGGTGGCGTACTCGGACCGCTGGGCAAGGCGATCGGCGTGCCGACCCTCACCGCAGACGCGGCCGGCGTCATCCAGGTCTTCGAGAAGGGCATCATGTACTTCAGCCGGCAGACCGGCGCGCATGCCCTCGCCGGCCGCGGACTGCAGCGCTATCAAGCCCGCGGCGGGATCGCGGTGCTCGGCTTCCCCAAGCGCGACGCCCTGCGCTGAGCCGATCAGGCGCCGCGGGGTGCTGAGCCGATCAGGCGCCGGGACCCGCGTGCACGATCTGCAGGGCGATGTCCACGAGTTTGGTGTTCGAGTCCTGGGAAAGCCGCGCAAGCAGCGAGAACGCAGCCGTGGCGTCGATGTGGTAGCGCTCCATCAACATTCCCTTGGCCTGCCCGATGATGTCGCGCGAACTGAGCGCCGCACGTAGCTGTTCCTTCTCCCGCACCGCCCCGAACGCGGTCGCCGCATGGGCGGCGAACAGTTCGCCGAGCAGGCGAGCGTCCTTGCCGAACGAATCGGGTTCGGTGCTGTGCAGGTTGAGGGCGCCGAAATCATTGCCCTCGATATAGAGGCAGAAGCACGCCATCGATCGGATACCCAGCGCCGCTGCTGCCGGGGCGAAACGCGGCCAGCGGGGCTCGCTGCGCATGTCCTCGATCCAGATCGTCTCATCGTCGACGGCGGCACGCACGCACGGACCCTCCTCGAACTCGCGCTGGAGCTCGTCGGACTTCCCGCCGAGATCACCGACGATCACTGGTGATTCGATGACCCCGCTGCGCACGAGGGTGATGGTCGCGTACTCCGCGCCCGGGAGGGTATCGACCGCGTACTTCGACATCTTGCGCAACACCGCTTCGGTGTCGTCGCTCTGCGACCGCAACTCGTTGGCAATCCGGGTCATCTCCGACCGGTCATCAGCCCACACGGTGCGTCCTCCTTCTTGTGCCACTTGCCCCACCAGCATCCGAATCGTGATCCCCCGTAGACCAGCAATTCTAGCTTGACCTGGACGCCTGGGTCGCGGACTCGACTGCCACGAGTCCGTCGCGCTCGGCAACCCACGGCGTGTCCCCAACGGTGAACGATTCGGCCCGGAAGTCGCGGTCGGTGTAGCCGGCCCGACGAAGAAGTGCCGGTGATCTGACGAGTGCGTCGTGGACGTCGTCGCCCGACGACGGGTACTCGGCGACGTGGTGACGCCAGTGGACCGCCACTACTTCGCCGCCCGCCGTCAGCGACCTCGCAAGCCGCGAGATCAGGTCCCCAAGCGCCTCCCCGTCGAGGTAGTACAGCAATTCGCTGACCACTATGAGGTCGAATTGGGCGTCCGGCCAGTCCGTGAACGCATCGCATGTCCGCAGGCGCACGTTGTCGGCATGCCGCAGGCGGTCACGGGCGAGGCCGATTGCCCGGTCGCTGATGTCGGTGCACAGAAGTCGATCGCATCGGGTGGCCAGCGCCTCGCTCAGCACGCCGATCGAGCATCCGGGTTCGAAACCCGACAGATATCGCGGCGACGACAGCAGCGCCAAGGTCAACGCGTACTTGCGTTGCTCGTACCACCGGCTGCCGAAACCCCAGGGGTCGTCGCTGCTCTCGTACATCGCGTCGAAGTACGAGAGCGGGACGTTGCGGTGTCCCGCACTGGGCTCCGGGCGTCTCATTCGAAGACGAACTCGCGGTCGCGCAGCAGGTGGGACAGCATGTGCGCGCTGAGAACCGCCTGGTCTTCCGGTGCGGGGGACAACGGTCGTATCTGAGAGGCGAACGCGCGTACGGCTGCCCGCTTGACCCCGAGCACCCCTTCCGCGAGGGGATGGGCCCGCAACCGATCCCAGGGGATCGCGGGGTCGCCGGGGCATGCCCAGTGCCACATCCACACCGGATACATCCAGACCGGGACGTTGCGTTGCGCGCCGATCGTCTGGGCGCAGCGGCCAACCGCCTCGTGATCGGGATGACCGTCGTGGGCCCACACCGACAGCAACCCGACGCGGCTGCCGCGATGTTCGTCGAGCAGAGCACCGACGATTACGGCCATGTCGTCCTCGCGCTGTTCGAGCGAACCGTCGGGTAGTCCGCACCACCGCGGCGGATCGAGACCGAGGATGGCAGCGGCCGTGTCGAGTTCGAGGTGGCGGCGCGCGGCGAGTTGGGTCGGCGACATGGTCGGCGACCCCGGATGAGAACCGGCGCCGTCGGACAGGCACACGGTCACCACATCGACACCGGCGGCGATGGCCGAGGACATCATTCCGCCCGCACCGAGCACCTCGTCGTCGGGGTGGGCGGCGAGAACCAGGAGGACCTCGACGTCGAAGTGGGGCCGCGGCCACGGGCCCTGTCGTTCCAGCCAGCTCGCCCACACCGGTTCAGCGGTGCCGATGTCCGACGGTGGTATCGCGGCGAATCGCGCCGCGGAGACGCTCACCGTGCATGCCCGTTTCGCGTGGCCGACAGGAGCGAATCGGGTTGCACCCGACTCGGGCCCGGGATGGCTCGCCCGGCCAGCGATCCGAGAACGACGAGGTCACGGTCGGCGTGCGACTGCCGGATGTACACCATGAGATCGGCGACGGCCTGAGCGTGGTCACCATCGGCGGCCAGCGGTCCGGGACCGAGCGCCCGGCCGGTGCGGTCGATGACGGTGGTGGCCACCTGCTCGATCGACCAGCGGACCTGGTGGGCCAGGCGTTTGGTGGATTCGTGAGGGTCGGCGTCGATGCGTCGGGCGGCGTCCTGCAACTGTGCCCAGCCCGCGGCGAGGACCGCGTCGACGGCCCCGAGATGCATCCGCAGCAGGGGGTCGTCGCGACGAATGGCAGCGCGGTAGAGCGGCGCCGCCACCCGGCGAGCACCACCGAACCAGCACGCCGCCACCCCGATCGCCCCATGCCAGAACCCGGGACGCTCGAGATATGCACCTGGTGGGCCCACCGGGTGGGCCCGCACACGGTCGAGCATCACCGTGCAGGTGTTCGACCCGCGCATGGCGTCGGTCTTCCACACCGAAGGGTCGGCCCGCACCCCGCCCTGACCGAGTTCGACGGCGAACAACCGATCCCCGAGCTCCGTGTGCGCGGTGATCAACGCATGGGTGCAGTGCTGCGCTCCGGAACACCACTGTTTGGTGCCGGACAGCTCCCATTCGTCGTCGCTGCCCAACGCATTGACTTGGGTGTTGGGTGGGTCGGCCGCCCACACCCCCCAGAATTCTCCCGGCCCGACCGACGCTCCGCCGATCTCGCCGAGGATCGCGTCGGCGTCCGCATGGGCCTCGATCAGCCGGCCGGTGGCGATGTCGTCCGTGCACGCCCGGGCCAGCGCGGCAAACCGCTCGCCGGTGTGTCCTGACCCGGGTCGGGGCAGGCCGAACCGGTCGGCTGTGACCGCGGCGAACGCGGCCCCCGCATTCATTGGGCAGCCTCGGTGGCCAGTTTGCGCAGATAGGCCGCGAATCCCTCGCCCACCCGGCTCGCCACGCGTGTCGACGTGCGCACCGGCGCTGCTGCGCACCGGGTGATCGAGCTGCCGAGTGCCTGCAGGCGGTCTACGAGATCGACGTCCTCGTGCACCGCCAGCGGTCGAAAACCGCCGACGGCCACATACGACGAGGCGCGCACACCGAGGTTCGCTCCGTGCACGTGTCGATGTCCGGGGCGGTGCGAATACCGCTCGAGGTAGCGCACCTCGAGGTCGTCGGGCCACTGGCCGAAACCGTCGGGGGTGACCGTGCCGACATACGCGTCGGTGCCCGCCTCGGCCGCGTCCAGATGCGTGCAGAGCCAGTCCTCGGGGACGGTGGAATCGGCGTCGGTGGTGGCGAACCACGTGGTGGCCGTCGGGCCGGATCTCTGAGTCGCGGCAAAACCCGCGCGGCGGGCGGCACCGACGTTGTGAGCGTCGATGCTCACCGCCGTGACACCGGGTCCGAGCACCGAGGCGGAATCGTCGTCGCAGGCGTCGAGTACGACGATGATCTCGACCGGCACGGGCACCGCCGCCGCGGCCGCGCAGAGCGCGTCGACACACGGTCGCAGGGTGTGCCGCTCGTTGTGTGCGGGCACCACCACGGTGACGGAGTGGATCGGTTCGGTGCCGAAACGGCGTTGGGAGAGGTCGGCAGGCTGTGAAGGCGTCACGCGGTCCCCTGATCGAGTGGGATGGGTGTCACGGGCCGCGTGTCTTCAGACCGATGTGTTCCTACCTTACCGGGGGGAGGCGCGACTGGTAGGGCAACGTTGTGATCGGAGCCGTGGTGGCGCGGAGAACCCTCAGGTTACGTCCGTTACCCTGAGGACCCGTGGCAGCCGATACCAGTTATGACCTGATCGTCGTCGGATCCGGATTCTTCGGACTCACCGTCGCCGAGCGGGCGGCGACCCAGCTGGGCAAACGGGTCCTGGTCCTCGAGCGTCGCCCGCACATCGGCGGCAATGCCTACTCCGAACCCGAGCCGACGACCGGCATCGAGATCCACAAGTACGGTGCGCACCTGTTCCACACCTCCAACAAGCGGGTGTGGGATTACGTGAACCAGTTCACCGACTTCACCGGCTACCAGCACCGCGTCTTTGCGATGCACGCCGGTCAGGCCTACCAGTTCCCGATGGGGCTCGGTCTGGTCGCGCAGTTCTTCGGCAAGTACTACAGCCCCGACGAGGCGCGTGCGCTGATCGCCGAGCAGGCGGCCGAGTTCGACACCAAGGAGGCGGCGAACTTCGAGGAGAAGGCGATCAGCCTGATCGGCCGCCCCCTGTATGAGGCCTTCGTCAAGAACTACACCGCCAAGCAGTGGGAGACCGACCCGAAGAACCTGCCGGCGAGCAACATCACCCGCCTCCCGGTGCGTTACACCTTCGACAACCGCTACTTCAACGACACCTACGAGGGGTTGCCGGTCGACGGGTACACCGCATGGCTGGAGAAGATGGCGGCCGACGAGCGCATCGAGGTGCGGCTGGACGTTGACTGGTTCGACGTACGCGACGACCTGCGCGCCGCCAATCCCGATGCCCCGGTGGTCTACACCGGTCCGCTGGATCGCTACTTCGACTACTCGGCAGGCCGACTCGGTTGGCGCACACTCGATTTCGAGACCGAGGTACTCGACACCGGGGACTTCCAGGGAACCCCGGTGATGAATTACAACGACGCCGACGTCCCCTACACCCGGATTCACGAGTTCCGCCACTTCCACCCGGAGCGCGACTCGTACCCGACCGACAAGACCGTCATCATGCGTGAGTACGGACGGTTCGCCAACGACGACGACGAGCCCTACTACCCGATCAACACCCCCGAGGACCGGGCCACCCTCGCGGCCTACCGCGAGCTGGCCCGAGACGAAACCGCATCGGCCAAGGTGCTTTTCGGTGGACGCCTGGGCACCTATCAATACCTGGACATGCACATGGCGATCGCGAGTGCGCTCACCATGTTCGACAACACGCTGGCGCCGCACCTCGCCGACGGTGCGCCCCTGACCGAAGACAGCGGAGAGTAGATGAGTCTGAGCCCCGTGACCCAATCCGAGATCCCGACCGCCGGTTCCGGGCCGTCGAACGCGAAATCCCTTCTGCAGCGGGTGATCTTCCCGCGCGCCGGCGAACCGCTGGACGTGCGCTCGCTGTACCTGGTGGAGGATGACCGCAACGCCCGGCGCGCGCATGCGCCGAGTCGGACGTCGGTGCTGCTCGGTGCGGAGTCGCAGGTCAGTTTCGAGACCTACTTCAACGCCTTCGCGGCGTCGTACTGGCGCCGGTGGAGCATCCTGGATTCCGTCGTCCTGCGCGTCGAGGTCATCGGCTCGTGCCGGGTGGATCTCTACCGCTCCAAGATCGACGGCTCCCGCATCGGGATCGGCGGCGATCTCATCGCCACCGACGAAACCGGGCGTGGCGTAGCGGAATTCGAGCTCGACCTCGGGCCGTTCGAGGACGGCGGCTGGATCTGGTTCGACGTCACCACCGACACCGACACCGAGATCCTCTCGGCCGGTTGGTACGCGCCGATCGACGCACCCGACGGCGAGTCGCGAGTGGGCATCACGGTCGGCATCCCGACCTTCAACCGGCCGAACGACGCGGTCGCCGCACTCGCCGCGCTGACCTCGGACCCGCTGGTCGACGAGGTGATCGACGCGGTGCTGATGCCCGACCAGGGCACCCGCAAGGTGGTCGACGAGCCGGGCTACACCGAAGCCGCTGCGCGCCTGGATGATCGGCTGCACATCTTCGACCAGGGCAACCTCGGTGGTTCTGGTGGGTATGCACGCATCATGTTCGAGGCGTTGCGGCTCACCGACAGCCCGTACGTGCTCTACATGGACGACGACATCGCCATCGAACCCGATTCGATCCTGCGTGCGCTCGCGATGTCGAGGTTCGCCAAGACCCCGATGCTGGTCGGCGGACAGATGCTCAACCTCCAGGACCGCAGTCACCTGCACTGCATGGGTGAGGTCATCGACCGCAACAAGTTCATGTGGACCGCGGCGCCGTTCGTCGATTATGACCACAACTTCTCGAAGTACCCACTGCGCGACCGGGACAACTCGACGAACCTGCACCGGCGCATCGACGTCGAGGGCAACGGCTGGTGGATGTGCATGATCCCGCGCGCCTGCGCCGAGACCATCGGTCTGCCGATGCCGCTGTTCATCAAGTGGGACGACTGGGAATTCGCCCTGCGCGCAGCGAAAGCCGGATATCCGACGGCCACCGTCCCCGGAATCGCGATCTGGCACATGGCCTGGAGCGACAAGGACGACGCCATCGACTGGCAGGCGTACTTCCACCTCCGCAACCGGCTGGTGGTCGCGTCGCTGCACCACGACGGTCCGATCACCGGCATCCTGCGGTCGATGACCAAGGCGGCGGCCAAACATCTTCTGTGCCTGGAGTATTCGACGGTTGCCATCCAGAGCGAGGCGATCCGCGACTTCCTCGCCGGACCCCACCACATCCGCGAACTGCTGCCCACCGCGCTGCCGAAGGTCGCGCAGATGCGCAAGCAGTTCCCCGACGCCGTCGTGCTTCCTTCGGCCACGGAACTGCCCCGGACGTCGGGTGAGGCGACTGCGCTCGGTACCAACCCGCCGGAGGGCAAGGTGGCCAAGGCCAAAGCCCTCGCCGCGTCGGTGCGTAACAACCTGCGTCCCGCCGATCCGCGGCATCACGAAGTGCCGCAAGCGAATTACCCGCCGATCGAGGCACGCTGGTTCAGTCTCGGCCGGGTCGACGGCGTGACCGTCACCACCGCCGACGGCCGCGGGGTGGTCTATCGGCAGCGGGACCGCGAGAAGGCGATCGCCCTGGCCCGCGAATACTTCGCGCTGGTCAAGGAACTGCGGGAGAGGTTCCCGGAGATGAAGGAACAGTATCGGGCCGCGCACGCGGAACTGACCGGCAAGGAGAGTTGGGCGCGTGTCTTCGGAATCGATTGAGCGGGTAGACGACCCAGCGTTGGGTGACCCGCGCGGCGAAGTGGCCGCACTCATCGCGGTGCAGGGTGCGCTGGTGGACAAGCCGGGCGTGGTCTCCACGGCGCGGGGGCTGTCGCACTTCGGTGAACACTCACTCGGCTGGCTGGCCATCTCCGCGATCGGCTGGGGTCTGGCCGTCAAACGCAACGACCCCGCCTCCGAGCGGCTCTGGGTCCAAGCCGGTGTCGGCGCCTTCGGTGCGCACGCCGCGTCGGTGATCATCAAACGCATCGTCCGGCGGAAGCGTCCGCACGACCCGAGGATCGTCGTCGGGGTGTCGACGCCGAGCCGGCTGAGCTTCCCGTCGAGCCACGCCACGTCGACCACCGCGGCCGCCATCCTGATCGGTCGGGCCGCCGGTTTGCCGAGGTGGCTGCTCCCGGCCGCACTCGTCCCGCCTATGCTCACCTCGCGGCTCGTGCTCGGTGTGCACTATCCGAGCGACGTCGCCGCGGGTGCGGTGATCGGCGCGCTCAGTGCCACTGCGATCACCGCGGGTGACGCGCTGGTCGAGCGCACGGCCCAGACCGCGGCGGCACATCCGCGCACCACGCGGGCCGCCGCGTGGGCGGTACGGGCGTCGGCGCTCGCCGTGGCGCCCGGAAAGACGGCGCGGGTGGCGGTGCCGGCCGCAGCACGGGTGTTGAGGAGCAGGGAGAACGCATGAGCGAGGAGCCGATCGAGCACGGCAAGGTTCTCGGGCCGCCGAAGAATCTGGCGACCGGGCTGATCAAGGCCGTCCGACCGCGGCAGTGGGTCAAGAACGTCCTGGTCCTGGCCGCGCCTCTGGCCGCCGGTACCGACGCCCTGACCAACAGCGGCGCGATGGGCCGCGTCGGCATCGCGTTTGTCTCGTTCTGCATGGTCGCGTCGTCGATCTACTTGATCAATGACGCACTCGACGTCGAGGCCGACCGCAACCACCCGACAAAACGGTTTCGCCCGATAGCCGCGGGTGTGGTGCCGCGCAATCTGGCTTTCGCGCTGGCCATCGTGCTGGCCGCCGCCTCGATCGGTATCGCCTTTGTGGCCAACTGGCAGACAGCCACCACCATCGCTGTCTACCTGGTCATCCAGCTCGGCTACTGCTTCGGGCTCAAACACCAGGCCGTCATCGACATCTGCATCGTGTCGTCGGGCTTCCTGCTGCGCGCGATCGCCGGTGGCGTGGCCGCCGGCATCGAGTTGTCACAGTGGTTCCTGCTGGTCATGGCGTTCGGGTCGCTGTTCATGGCCGCCGGCAAGCGATACGCCGAACTGCAGCTGGCCGAACGGACCGGCGCCAAGATCCGGAAATCGCTGGAGTACTACACCACGACGTATCTGCGGTTCATCTGGACGCTGTCGGCGACAGCGGTGGTCGTCTTCTACGGACTGTGGGCCTTCGACAAGGGTTCCCACGACACCAACGTCTGGTACGCGGTGTCGATGGTGCCGTTCACCATCGCCATCCTGCGGTACGCGGTCGACATCGACGGCGGTGAGGCCGGCGAGCCCGAAGAGGTCGCGCTCGGAGACCGGGTTCTGCAACTGCTGGCGGTCGCGTGGATAGTATGCGTGGGTGTCGCGGTCTATGCAGTCTCCTGATCAGCGAGATCTCCAGGATGAAGAGTCCGACGATCTCGTTCTCGACGACCAGCCGACCACCCGGATCGACCGGGTAACCGACGAGCACACCGACGACGCTGCCGATTCCGCCGTCGACGAGGTCTCGACGGACGGCAGCCGACGCGGGATTCGTGCGTGGGGTTCACGCCAGTGGGTTCCGGTCATCAGTTTTGCCGTCGGCGCGATCGCGGTCAGCACGTTCTTCGCCATCGGCGCCTGGCAGCGGCGGTGGATCGCCGACGACGGTTTGATCGTCCTACGCACCCTGCGCAATCTGTTCGCGGGCAACGGCCCGGTGTTCAACGCGGGTGAGCGCGTCGAGGCCAACACGTCGACCGCCTGGACCTACCTACTGTGGTTCTGGGCGTGGGTCACCGACGGGCAACTCGAATATGTCGCGCTGTGGGTTGCTCTGGTGCTGTCGGTGTCGGCCATCCCGATCGCCATGTACGGCACTGCGCGCCTTCTGGGTTCGCGACTCGGTGGCCTGACCGGCGACGGCTGGACGCTGCTGCTTCCGCTCGGCTCGATCGTCTACATCGCCGTTCCGCCCGCCCGCGACTTCGCGACGAGCGGCCTCGAGAACGGCCTCTGCATCTTCTGGGTGGCGGTGCTCTGGTGCCAGGCGGTGGCCTGGGCCCGGCGAGGTCCGACGGGCACCCGCTCGGCGGCAGCGTTCACGCTCTTGTTGGCATTCACGGCCGGGCTCGCGCCGTTGGTCCGTCCCGAATTGGCCGTACTCGGCGGCCTGGTCCTGGTTCTGGTCTTCCTCGCGCCGCTGGGCGCGAAGATGCGGGTCGGCGTCGTGGTGGCGGCTGCGATCGTGCCGGTGAGCTACCAGATCTTCCGGATGGGCTACTACGCGTTGCTGGTGCCCAACCCGGCGGTCGCCAAGGACGCCAGCGGCGCCAAGTGGCATCAGGGCTTCGTCTACCTCGGCAACCTGTTCGGGCCGTATGTGCTGGTCCTGCCGGTGATCCTGGCCGTGATCGCCGGAGTGCTCCTGACGGTCGGAGCGCGGATGCGCGAGCGACCCGACACCGAACCCGGCGCCGGACCTGTGTCGCTGAGGACCCGGCTCGGCGGTTGGTCGCGCGGACTGCAGACCCCCAAGGCTGTGGTGATCACCGTGGTGATCGCCGGCCTCATCGGCGGCATCTACTGGATCCGCCAAGGTGGCGACTTCATGCACGGGCGCGTGCTGCTGGTGTCTCTGTTCACGCTGCTGCTGCCGGTGATGGTGGTTCCGGTGACCGTGCCCGCACATGTTCGCGCGGCGTTCCGGCGCACCCCCACCCCCGCTGACGAGGAGGTTCCGCTCCCTGAGGTGCGAGCGGAGCGAGCCTCGAAGGGCGTTGACGGTGCGTCGGAAAGCGTTGACGGTGCGTCGGAAACCGTTGACCGTGCGCCTGACCGTCGTCGTATCCGGGCTCAACTGGTCGGGGCGACTCTGATGGCGGCATTGTGGGTGACGACGCTCGTCTGGGCGATCACCTGTCACGAGAACTCCCTGCCGAATGCCGGCATCGACATCGGGCGCAGCGGCATCGTCGACGAGCGCCGGTTCTACGTCACCAACATGGGCAACGAGAACCCGGTGACCGCCGAGGACTACCTGAACTATCCCCGCATGCGGGCGATGGTCGAGATGATCGACAAGTATCGCGAGGAGGGTGGTGTCATCCTGCCGTCGTCGAGTTACGACGAGTGGTACGTCGCCCGGATGCCGGGCGTGATGCCCAAGGGCGCGGAGCGCAAGGTCACCGTCTACTTCCTAAATCTCGGCATGACCAGCATGAATGCACCGCTCGACGTGCGGGTCATCGACCAGATG
Organism: Gordonia sp. NPDC003422; assembly: GCF_053588675.1. Lineage (NCBI taxonomy): Bacteria > Bacillati > Actinomycetota > Actinomycetes > Mycobacteriales > Gordoniaceae > Gordonia > Gordonia sp. NPDC003422. The sequence goes on along the minus strand of NZ_JBSFQL010000036.1, from coordinate 15,930 downwards.
GGTCTTGCCTATCCGTTGGCCGCCCATACCGAACGTCTCGAGGACGGTCGCATCGGTCACGACAAGATCCTGCCGAGCGAGTGGGTCGTCGCCGATTCGGGTGCCTATCCCCGACGCCCGGTGCTGCCCGGCTACCTCGACGAGGACACCGTCCGGCAGGCGGAAGTGGCTCTCACCTGCCCGGAGACCAAGGACCGCGAGGCCTCCTTCACGGGTCCGTGGACGTGGGCACGGTTCAAGCACAATCTGCGGGAGTCGTTCCGATTCACCGACTACCGGATCGAACGCAATCCCGAGTACGAGTTGCAGCGATGCGGATTGCCGATCCCGCCGCCGCTGACGCCGTTGCCACCGAAGTGAGTCGACTCCGCCGCATCCCGTTCGCCCTCCGGGAATCTGTACGCGGGAGGTCAGTCAAGCGCACGGTGCACCTCGCCGGGTTGAGGCGTACAGCTTTCCTGCGTGGCCTTGACCGCCGACACGAAGCTCGTGTTGCCGAAGCATGTCTCGAATCGGTAACGTTCCCGCGGACCGCGGCGATACTCAGTTCGTCGTCGAGTGGTCTGGTCGAATGACCAGGCCTGCTTCGACGGCCGCTGTGTGACTGCGATCACACGGTTTGTCTGTCCTCTGGGATTGCAATAGGCTGCCGAAACGGTGAACAAAGCTCAAGAAAGAGCTGAGAATTCTCGTTTCGCCAGATGCTTTCGGGGGGACGGGCGACTGTGGTCGCTAAACCGATCCGGCTGGCAAGCTGTGGTAGAACCCCAGGTCAGACCGGTTGACGAGGGAGATTTGAGTCCATGCGCGAAGCTGTGAACCAGCCGCGAAAGCCCAGCCGGCACCGGTTGGGCAATCGCTTCATCGCCGCCACTGTTGCCCTGATGACCGTTTTCGGCCTCGCCGGAGTCGTGGTGGGGGCCGGCCAGGCCGACGCCCGGATCGGCGGCACCCAGTTCGGCAAGCAGGAGTTCTACGTCAACGGCTGTGGGATGCCCTCGGTCAAAGTGCGTGCCTGGAAGCGTAAGGGCAATTACAAGACCGTCATCATGCTCGACGGTATGCGTGCCCAGTACGACTACAGCGGCTGGGAGATCAACACCAACGTCCAGGAGATGGTCCGCTCCGGCGTGAACGTCGTCGAGCCGATCGGCGGGCCCGCCAGCTTCTACTCCGACTGGGATGCGCCGAGCAACTTCAACGGTCAGCGATACCGCTACCGCTGGAACTGCGTCATCAACCGCACCCTGGTGCCCGCGCTGGATCGCAAGGGCTTCCGCGTCGGCGCCAGCCGCAAGTACGCCATCATGGGCATCTCGTCTGGCGGCAACGCCGCACTGGTGCTCGCCGCCCAGAACCGCGCCGCCTTCGACCGCGCAGGTTCGTTGTCGGGCTACAACTTCCTGACGGCTCCCGGTATGCGGACCGCGTTGCGTCTCGCGATGCTCGACGTCGACCCCAAGCCGTGGAACATCGACTGCATGTGGGGCCCGCCGTGGAGCTTCCGCTGGTTCGACAACGACCCGTTCTGGAATCTCAACCGCATGCGCGGCATGAAGCTCTTCGTCGGCTCCGGCAACGGCCTGTTCGGCCGCTACAACGCACTGCCCAACGTCTTCGACGACCTGTTCAAGGGTTCGACGCTGGAACTGCTCGCGTTCACGCAGGCCAAGGCCTTCGAGGCGGCTGCATTTGTCCAGGGCATCCCGCTGATGACCTACTACGCCAACGGAACGCACGCGTGGGGTTACTGGCAGGACATGGTCTGGAACGCCAAGAACCGCGGTTTCTTCCGCTGATCTGAGCTCATCGAACGCCCCGCCCGGGACTACCCCGGGCGGGGCGTTTGTGTTGCTAGAAACCTCTGAAATCACATTGTTCACTCGTGTCACAGCGTGGCGCGCGTACATCGACACCCCTCGTCGTGTAAGAAACACCTGAGGCGTTTGTTGTTAGTGATGCTTGTGTGACTGGCGGGGAACCAGTCGGGCTCCGTATCCGTATCAGAACGCCAACGGACAGGGGCGAAGGAGTTCAGAAGACAATGCGGCGAACGGTAAGAGCTGAGCGGGTGGTCGGCACACGGGGGAACCGGCCACGCGGACGTGGGACCGTGGCAACGATCGTGGCGGTGTGTGCCGCCACGATCGCGTTGGTCCTCGCGGGCGGGGTCCCCGCCGGAGCGGAACCGGCACCGCCTCCCACGACCTCCCAGGAGGCACCTCCACCACCACCGGAGGCGAAGCCGGGCAAGGTCGTCAACACCTACTGGTACACGGACCGTCGCGTCGCGCTGTGGGTCTATTCACCGTCGATGAACACCAACATCCAGGTGCAGATCCTGCTCGCCCGTGATTGGTATGCGAAGCCGCGCGCCTCGTTCCCGCAGTTGACTATGCTCGACGGCCTGCGTGCGCAGGACGACCAGAGCGGGTGGGTGATCAACACCAAGGTCGTCGACTTCTACAAGGACAAGAACGTCAACGTCATCCTGCCCATCGGCGGTGAGTCGAGCTTCTACACCGACTGGAAAGAACCCGATCGAGGCAAGAACTACAAGTGGGAGACCTTCCTGATCCGCGAGTTGCCGCCGATCCTGGAGGGGCAGTGGCGCTCGACCGATGTACGCGGAATCGAGGGGCTCTCGATGGGCGGTTCGGCGGCGATGATGCTCGCCGCCCGCAACCCCGGGTTCTACAAGTTCGCGGCGTCGTTCTCCGGCATCCTGCAGATGACCTCGTACGGCATGCCGCAGGCAATCCAGTTCGCGCTGCGCGACGGCGGCGGCTACGACTCGATGAAGATGTTCGGTCCGCCCAGCGATCCGGCCTGGAAGGAGCACGACCCCTATCTGCTCGCCGAGAAGCTCCAGGGCACGAGTCTCTACATCTCATCCGGCAACGGACTCATCGGCGCACACGACAAACCGTCGGACATCCCGATGCTGGCGACCAACTATTCCGGCGTCGGCCTCGAGGTGCTGAGCCGGGTCACGTCGCAGCAGTTCGCGATCGAGTTGAACCGCAAGGGGATTCCCGGGCAGGCCGTGTACCGGCCGTCGGGTACCCACACCTGGCCCTATTGGGAGTTCGAGATGATTCAGGCGTGGCCGCAGGCCGCGAGTGCGCTGGGTCTGGCCGGCGACCGGGTCGCGTGTCGGGTCGGCGGCGCGTTCAAGAAGGTCTACGACCGCAACCGAGCACAGCTCGGTGGATGCCTCACGCCGGAGTACGGGGTGCCGGGCGGTCGGGCGCAGGACTTCTTCGGCGGACGCGTGTTCAGCGGCCCCAAGGGACCCAAGATCGTCACCGGAGCCATCGGCGGCGCCTACGCGTCCACCGGCGGCCCAGGCGGGCGTCTCGGCAAGCCGACGAGCGACGAGATGGCGACGCGCGACGGCAAGGGACGCTTCAACACCTTTGAGCACGGGCGGATCTTCTGGACCGCCAAGGGTGGCACCAAGGTGACGAAGTGATGTGTGCGGGCTGAAACTTCGCTGAGGAAACAGCGGGTTTCCGCAGGTGGAGCGGGTCGCGTGGCGGATGACCGGCCGCGTGGACGGTAGCCTGACCCGAGGTGGACGCAATGCGGCGTCCGCCCCGGGCGGGACCCGACCGGGAAGGACACGATCGAGGAAGTGGAGATGACGAGACCATTTGTTTCCACGGCGGTGATGGCCGTCGGACTCGTCCTGACACTCGGGTCGATCACGGCATGTGGCGACGACTCGACCGCGTCGGCCCCGATAACCGGCAACCCGGTCACGACCACGTCGTTGCTGTCGGGCGCCGATTCCAGCACCACCGCGGCGAATCCCTCGGCTTCGGCGACGCTCCCGAACTCGAGTACGCCGGGCGGTCAGCTGCCGGCGACCGGACCGAATCCGAGCACGACGGTGCCGTCGAACTATCCGGGTCCCAGTGGTGCGCCCCTCAGCGAGAAGGCCCGCCGGTATCTCGCGGCACTGAAGGCGCAGAACGTGACCTTCATGGGTGATTCGGACAACTCGGTGGCACTCACGATGGCCGAGTACGTGTGCGGCGCACGGGCCAAGGGCACCGACCCGACGACCGTGAAGGCCTTCGTGACCGCGTCGGTGGGGCCGGGCACCAAGACCGTCGAAGAAGCAAATGCCAAGGCCGACAAGGTGATTGCGGCCGCCGCGGACAACTACTGCTGACCGGGTGAACGCACGACGAGGATCGTCGACGGGCGGCAGACGCACCCGTCGGCGGATAGGGAAATTGGCGATCGCACTCGGTGCGCTCGCGATCCTCGCGATCATCCTGGTGGTGATCCTGGTGATCCAGCTGCTCGCACCCGGTCCCCAGCGCGGTCCGACACCGCCGAGGACCCCGACCACGCCGTCGGAGCGCCCGCAGGCTCAGCCCGCGGACTGCCCCGACGTGCTGACGGTGGTCATCCCCGGCACGTGGGAGTCGTCGCCCGACGACGACACCACCAACCCGAGTTCGAACCCCCGATCGCTGATGCTTCGGGTGTCCAAGGCCTTGCAGAGTGACTTCGACACCTCGCATTCGGAGGTGTACACCGTGGCCTACCTCGCGCAGTTCCGGAACCCGACCAACCTCGCCGACCGTCAGGCCGACTACAACGTGTCGCGCACCCAGGGATACAAGCGGGCCGCGGGCAAGATCATCGCCACCAACAAGCGCTGCCCGCTCACCCGATACGTCATCACCGGGTTCTCCCAGGGCGCGGTGATCGCCGGCGATCTCGCCAGCAACATCGGCAACGGGCGTGGCGTGCTCAAGGAAGGTGACCAAGACCTGGTGATCGGCGTCGGACTCATCGCCGACGGTCGACGCGAACCGGGTGAGCAGAACGACATCTCGCCCAGCCCGGACGGCGAAGGTGCCGAGATCGCGCTGGGCGGATTCGGCGGCCTCGTTCCGGGCATCACGATGACCGGTGCCCGCAATGGCGGCTTCGGCACGCTGCGCGACCGAGTTCAGTCGATCTGTGCCCCCGGCGATCTGATCTGCGACGCCCCGACGATCACCAATCCGCTGACCGCACTGGGACAACTCGCCAACGCGCAGAACAATCCGGTGCACGCCATGTACGCGACGACGCGGTACTGGGATCACGACGGGTCGAGCGCGACGCAGTGGATCTATCGGTGGGCGCACGACCTCATCGCCGACGCGCCCCAGCAGCCCCACGAGTGACTTCGATCGCTGGGACTCGAAAATCCGACCGACGTCACACGCGCGAGGGCTAACGTCTCGCGTATCGGCGACGACGTTCATCCGTACCCCGGGGACTGGTGGGACCCGATCGAAGACTGTGCGGTTCCTGCCAATCGATGGGCGCGTTTGGGTAGGCCACCTACGCTGCACTAACGTGTTGCCGGGTCGGCCGAACAGCCGACACCACCGAACCGACGAGGAGTGAGAGCGATGACGCAACCGGACGCCACATCGGAGCCGGGTCTGCGGAAGTTCCGCTTCGGGGCCGGCGGCGAAGGCAACAAGGACGAAGGCGGTGCGCGCAAGTTCGTCAAACTCGCGCAGACCGCCGAAGAGTACGGCTACGACACCTTCGCCATTCCCGATCACCTCGGTAACCAGGTCGGGCCGCTGGCCGCGCTGGGCGCGCTGACGCAGGCCACCAGCACCATCCGGCTGGCCACCTCGGTCCTCGCCAACGGCTTTCGCCACCCCGCTCTGCTGGCCAAGGAGGCCAACACCATCGACGTGTTGAGCAAGGGTCGTCTCGAGCTCGGCATCGGCGCAGGCTGGATGAAAGACGAGTTCGACAAGGCGGGCATCGAGTTCGAGTCGCCGGGCGTGCGCATCCGTCGCCTCGACGAGGCGCTGACCATCCTCGATGGCCTGATGCGCGGTGAGACGGTCGACTTCGACGGCGAGTTCTACCAGATCAACGGACTCGAAGGCACCCCGCGACCACGCCAGGGACCCCGACCCCCCATCGCCGTCGGTGGTGGCGGACCGAAGATGCTCGCGCTGGCGGCCAAGCACGCCGACATCATCTCTGTCGCCCCGGGCACCACGCCCGACGGCAAGATGAAGCTCTCCGACATGACGATCGAGAAGACCGCCGAGCGGGTCGACCGGATCCGCCAGGCAGCGGGAGACCGCTTTCCCGACATCGAACTCAACTGGACCATCGCCGTCATCGTCATCACCGACGACCGTCATGCGACCGCGGAAATGGCCCTCAAGGCGCTCGACCAGGGCTATCCGCCGAACATCGAGCGCGACACCGAGTTCACCGTCGACGATGTGTTGTCGTCGCCGTACATCGCGATCGGCAGCTTCGAGGAGATCGCCGATCAGATCCGCGAGGTGCGGCGTCGGACGTCGATGTCGTATGTCGGGGTGTTCCCGACCCAAATGGATGCGTTTGCGCCCGTCATCTCTCTCGTCAAGGGAGAGTAAGACGCAATCGGATAAAGAGTAGAATGGCCGACGGTCTTGCGAGCGAACTGCGAGGTGAGGGCGATGACACTCGTGGTGGGTGCCGGCCAGAGAACTGCACCACAACGAAGAAATGCTTGACGATCACAAGGACCACAGAACGGGTATTGGACGAGCGCTACCGTGACCCGGCGGTAGCCATTGGGGCGTGGACGCGCAGGGCTGCGGTGGTGTCGTGGGGAACGCCACACACAGGCATTGCGCGCATCGGTGGGGGAGTCCACGAGGGGGCCACAGGAGTATGAATGCTGAACACTGAATTCGAACAGTTCCTCGACGAGAACGGCAACCTGCACTTCACCGAGGATGCGACGCTGGTCGACTACGTCGAGCGCAATGTGCGCGACGAGGCCGACACGCTGGCCTACCGCTTCATCGACTACAGCCGCGAACGCGACGGCGAGGCACAGGACCTGACCTGGGCCCAGTTCGGTAAGCGCCTGCGTGCGGTGGCGGCCCGCCTCCAGCAGGTCACCAAGCCGGGCGACCGCGTCGCCATTCTCGCTCCGCAGTCGCTCGAATACGTGATCGGCTTCTTCTCGGCGCTGTACGCGAGCAACATCGCGGTACCGCTGTTTTCCCCCGACGAGCCCGGCCACACCGATCGCCTGCACGCGGTCCTGGCCGACTGCAAGCCGTCGGCCATCCTGACCTCCACCAAGTCCGCCGAAGCGGTGCGCGACTTCTTCGCGCCGCTGCCGGCCAAGGAGCGCCCGCGTGTGATCGCGGTCGACGCCGTGCCCGACTCCGTCGGTTCGAGCTGGGTCGCGCCGGTCGCCGGCAAGGACCACAACCGCGACACCGTCGCCTACCTCCAGTACACCTCCGGCTCGACGCGCGTCCCCGCCGGCGTGGAGATCACCTACGAGGCGGTCGCCGCGAACGTCCTGCAGATCTACGACTGCATCGAGATCGACCGCAACGCCCGCGGCGTCACCTGGCTGCCGATGTTCCACGACATGGGTCTGCTCACGGTGATCCTGCCCGCGCTGGGCGGCAAGTACATCACGATCATGAGCCCGCAGGCGTTCGTCCGCCGGCCGGGACGATGGATCAAGGAACTCGCCGCAGCGTCCGACGGCGCAGAGACCTACGCCGCCGCGCCGAACTTCGCGTTCGAACATGCCGCGGTCCGCGGCCTTCCGAAGCCCGGCGAGCAACTCGACCTGTCCAACGTCATCGGACTGATCAACGGGTCCGAGCCGGTCACGGTGAGTTCGATGAAGAAGTTCAACGAGGCCTTCGAGCCCTACGGTCTGCCCAAGACCGCGATCAAGCCGTGCTACGGCATGGCCGAGGCCACTCTGTTCGTCTCGGCGACGCAGCGCAACAACGAGGCGAAGATCATCTACGTCGATCGCGACGAACTCAATGCGGGCCGCTTCAAGATCGTCGACGTCGACGCGCCGAACGCCGTCGCGCAGGTGTCGTGCGGGCAGGTGGCTGTCAGCCAGTGGGCGACCATCGTCGACTCCGACACCGCCACCGAGCAGGCCGACGGGCACGTCGGTGAGATCTGGCTGCACGGCCTCAACATCGGTGCCGGCTACTGGAACAAGCCCGAGGAAACCGACGAGACCTTCCACAACACCCTCACCCATCCGCTCGCCGAGGGCAGCCATTCCGAGGGCGCGCCCGCCGATGCGCAATGGATGCGCACCGGCGACTACGGGGTGTGGCTCGACGGTGAGCTCTACATCACCGGCCGCGTGAAGGACCTCGTCATCGTCGACGGTCGCAATCACTACCCGCAGGACCTCGAGTTCAGCGCGCAGGAAGCCAGCACCGCGCTCCGACCGGGATTCGTCGCCGCGTTCGCGGTGCCCGCCAACCAGCTGCCCGCAGTGGTCTTCGAACAGGCGACCAGCGGACTGGCCTTCGACGCCGACGACGCCTCCGAACAGTTGGTCATCGTGGCCGAACGTGGGCCGGGCAAGAAGTCCGATCCACAGGAGATCGCCGACTCGGTCCGCGCCGCCATCGCTGCCCGCCACGGCGTGATGGCACGCGACATCCTGATGGTTCCCGCCGGCTCGATCCCCCGCACCTCGAGCGGAAAGATCGCGCGTCGGGCCACCAAGGCCGCCTACATCGACGGCAGCCTCCGCGGCGGCTACAAGCAGACCGCCTTCCCGGATGCGCCCGAGTCCTGATCCCACGAGCCAAGCCATTGCCGGCCCGAGAGTTGGTGCCGGCCCCCGAGCCATTGCCGGTCCCTGAGGTGCGAGGAGCGCAAGCGACGAGCCTCGAAGGGCTGGCGGACGGGTAAGCGAAGCGTGACCACCGGTCCCTGAGGTGCGAGCTTGCGAGCCTCGAAGGGCCCCGATCGTTAGTCTGGAAGCGATGTCTGAACTGAATACCGACCAGCCCGAAGCCCCCGCCGACACGACGGGGCACACCGACGGTGAGACCGCCGGCGATCTGACCGTCGCCGAGCTGCGGGACTGGCTGCGCAACTGGGTGTCGGAGGCGACGGGCCTGCCGGCCGACCAGATCTCCGACGACCGGCCGATGGAAGAGTTCGGGCTCTCGTCGCGCGACGCAGTGGCACTGGCCGCCGACGTCGAGGACAAGACCGGCGTGATCCTGACCGCGACCGCCGCCTACAACCACCCGACGATCGCGATGCTCGCCAAGCGCATCATCGAGGGCGACCCCGACGAGCTGCTCGACGATGCCGCCGACACCTACTGGCAGCGTGATCGCGACCCGGCAGACGACATCGCCATCGTCGGCCTCTCGACCCGGTTCCCCAAGGCCGGTTCCACGCCGGAATCCACCTGGGAAGCGCTGATCGAGGGCCGCGACGGCATCTCCGAGCTCCCCGACGACCGCTGGGTCGAGTTCAAATCCGATCCCCGCATGCTCGAGGTGCTCGAGCAGCGCAACCTCCGGGGCGGCTACCTCGACGACGTCAAGGGCTTCGACGCCGACTTCTTCCAGATGAGCCCGCGCGAGGTCGAGATGGTCGACCCGCAGCAGCGCCTCGCCATGGAACTGACGTGGGAGGCCCTCGAGGACGCCCACATCCCGGCCAGCGACCTCAAGGGCGGGCAGGTCGGCGTCTTCGTCGGCACATCCACCAACGACTACCAGCTGATGGCGGCGCTCGGCCTCGGCGAGGGCGCCGACGAGACCGCCGCCTACGCGCTCACCGGCACCGCCACCTCGATCATCGCCAACCGTGTCTCCTACTTCTTCGACTTCCACGGCCCGTCGGTCGCCATCGACACCGCATGTTCGTCGTCGTTGGTGGCGGTCCACCAGGCGGTGCGCAGCCTGCGTTCGGGTGAGTCCGACGTCGCGCTCGCGGGTGGCGTCAACATGATCCTCACGCCGGCCGCAACCGTCGGCTTCGACACCATCGGAGCCGTTGCCAAGGACGGCCACATCAAGGCATTCTCCGCAGACGCCGACGGCATGGTGCGTTCCGAGGGCGGCGGCATGTTCGTGCTCAAGCGCCTGTCCGACGCCCGGAACGACGGCGATGCGGTCCTCGCCGTGATCGCGGGGTCGGCGGTCAACTCCGACGGACGCTCCAACGGCATCTTCGCGCCGAATCCCGAGGCGCAGGTGGAGGTGCTCCGCAGCGCCTACACCGACGCGGCGATCTCCCCGCAGTCGGTCGACTACGTGGAGGCGCACGGCACCGGCACCATTCTCGGCGACCCCATCGAGGCCGACGCGCTCGGTCGCGTGGTCGGTCGGGGACGCGTGGTCGGCGCGCCCGCGCTGCTCGGCTCGGCCAAGACCAACTTCGGCCACATGGAGTCCGCCGCCGGTGCGGGTGCACTTGCCAAGGTCGTGCTCGCCTTGCAGCACAACACGATTCCCGCGTCGCTGAACTACTCCGGCCCCAACCCGTACATTCAGTTCGGCCCGAACGGCCTCAAGGTGGTCCCCGAGGCCACCGAATGGCCGCGCTACTCCGGGCACGCCATCGCCGGTGTCTCCGGCTTCGGCTTCGGCGGCACCAACGCGCATCTCGTTGTGCGCGAGGTGCTTCCGGGAGATCTTGCCGATGCCGGCCTTCTTGATGGGTCCCCTACCGCCGATACCTCACACGACGGAACCGTTTCTGCTGGTCGAGTAGCCACGAGCGAGCGCAGCGAGTCCGAGGCGTATCGAGACCTCGACGACGACGAGGAAGAGTTCCTCACCGAGGCCGAGCGTGCCGTCCTGGCCGCGCAGGCCAAGAAGGACGATGCCCCGGCCGAGATCGTCGAGAAGGATCCCGCCGAGGGCTTCGCGCCCTGCGCCGTCGAGGGTTCGGTTGTGCCGCTGGTGATCTCGGCATTCCTGCCGTCGCGCCGCCGCAAGGCCGCTGCGGACCTGTTGGAATGGCTCGAATCGGAGGCGGGGCAGTCGACTCCGCTCGCCGACATCGGGCGTGCGCTCGCGCACCGCAACCACGGCCGGTCGCGTGCCGTGGTCATGGCACGTACCCACGAGGACGCCGTCAAGGGCGTGCGGGCAGTCGCCGAGGGCAAGGCCAATCCGTCTGTCTACGCCTTCGATTCGCCCGACGCCGCGTCGGCGGTGTGGTTGCTGTCCGGGTTCGGCTCGCAGCACCGCAAGATGGCCAAACAGCTCTACACCGAGAACCCGGTGTTCAAGAAGTACGTCGACCGTGTCGACGAGTACATCCAGAACGAACTCGGCTACTCGATCGCCGAGATGTTCCTCGACGACGAGCAGACCTACGGCATCGAGACCTCACAGGTCGGCATCTACACCATCCAGGTCGCGCTGGCCGACACGCTGCGCCACTTCGGGGCGGAACCCGGTGTGTTGGTACCGCATTCGATGGGCGAGGCGTCGGCCGCCTACATCAGCGGCGGACTGTCGCTGCAGGACGCCACCCGCGTCATCTGTCAGCGGTCGCGGCTCATGGCCGAGGGCGAGGCAACGCTCACCGGCGACGACATCCGTCTGATGGCGCTGGTCGAGTACAGCGCCGACGACATCGAGGGCGTCCTGGTCGACTACCCCGACCTGGAGATCTGTGTGTACGCCGCGCCGACCCACACGGTCATCGGCGGTCCGGAGCCTCAGGTCGACGCGATCGTGGCGCGGGCCGAGGCGGAGGGCAAGCTGGGCCGCAAGCTGCAGACCAAGGGTGCCAGCCACACCTCGCAGGTCGATCCGATCCTGGGTGAGTTGGCCTACGAACTCACCGGAATCGAACCGCTGCGCCCGACGGTCGGCTTCTACAGTTCGGTCGATCGGGAGGTCTTCTACCGACCGGGGCACGAGCCGGTGCACACCATCGACTACTTCCTCAAGGGCATGCGGCACAGCGTCTGGTTCTCGCAGGCGGTCGCCAAGTCGGTGGACAACGGTCATCGAACCTTCCTGGAGCTGTCGCCCAATCCTGCGGTGCTCATCTCCGTTGCCGCAGTGACCTTCTCGTCCGGACTGCACGACGCGGAGCTGATCGAAACGTTGCGTCGCAAGGAGGACGAGAGCTACGGCCTCGTCAACGCGCTGATGAAGCTGTACGTGCACGGCCATCCGGTCAACGTCGGATCACTCTTCGGCACAGGCGATTTTGCCGACATCCCGCGAACGCGATTCGAACGCAAGGACTACTGGCTGCAGGCATCGGTCAACAGTGGTGGCGGCACGGGTCGTGTTCCGGGCTCCCACGTCGCACTGCCCGACGGCCGTCACGCCTGGGAGGTCAACGCCTCCGCTGTCACCGATGTGCGCGAACTGGTCCGCGCCGCGGCCGCCGAGGTGCTGTCCGGCGCCACGGTGGGTGTGGCCGTCCCCCACGGTGAGATTCCGGCGACTGGCACCCTCACCACCACGCTGAGCCCGCATCCGGGCGGTGCGTCGGTGACAGTACATGTCAAGCAGGACAAGAACTTCCGCCTGCTCTTTGAAGCTGCGGTGACCGGCGATCTCGCCGACGGTGCGGTGGCTGCTTCCCCTCCGCTCCCCGAGGTGCCGGCGGCCGACCGCATCGACCCCACCAAGGTCGGCTACATCGACAACACCGTCACGGTCGAGGAAGAGATCATCGACGACATCGGGAACAAGTGGAGCCCCGATTCCGGTGAGTCGGTCCAGGATCGGCTGGCGATCATCGTCGGCGAATCGATGGGCTACGACCCGATGGACCTCCCTCGGGAGATCCCGCTCATCGAACTCGGTCTCGACTCGCTGATGGCGGTGCGGATCAAGAACCGCGTCGAGTACGAGTTCGACATCCCGCAACTGCAGCTGCAGGCGATGCGGCAGGCGAATCTCGCCGACGTCACCAAGTTCGTCGAGTTCGCGGTCACCCACCGCGACCAGCTCGACGACCTGGCCTCCAACGCCGCCGGCGGAGGCGAACTCGACACCGCGGCCCTCAACGCCTATATCGACGAGCAGAACGCCAAGGACACCGCCGCCCCCGCCGCGACGGACTCCACCTCCCCCTCCGCTGGTGATGCCGCCACCCCCTCCGTTGGTGACGCCGCCGGCCCTTCCGCGACGGACTCCACCCCCGCTGGTCGAGGAGGCACGAGCGAGCGTAGCGAGCCCGAGCCGTCTCGAGACCACCCAGCCGCGCCCGATCAGTCCGCGCCCGCCGACCTCAGCGACCAGGCCGCCGTCGCTGCGGCTGCCGGCTCCGACGTCCCGCCCCGCGATGCTGCGGAGCGTCTCACGTTCGGTGTCTACGCGGTGGTGACCAAGCGTTCGGCGGGCGGCATCTTCAACAAGTTGCCGGTGCTCGAAGAGGAAGTCGCACAAGAACTCACGGACCGTCTGAACGAGCGGACCGGCGGCGACATCGACCTCGAGGACATCCTCGACTCGGAGACCATCGAGGAGATGTCGGATTACGTCCGCCAGTACCTCGACGCAGCCGCCGACACCGACGGCTTCGTCAGGTACCTGCGCCTGATCGACGGCAAGAAGTCCTACGACCCGTCGGCCGGAGACCCCGTGCCCGCGTTGCTGTTCCATCCCGCGGGCGGCAACACGTCGGCCTACGAGGCTTTGCTCAAGCGGCTTCCGGACAGTGTGCCGGTGATCGGCTTCGACCGGGTCGAGGGCACCATCGAGGAGCGTGTGCGCCAGTACATGCCGCGTCTGCGTGAAGTGCAACCGCACGGACCTTACGTCCTCATCGGCTGGTCGCTGGGTGGTGCTCTGGCCTACGGATGCGCCCAGGTGCTGACCGATGAGGGTGAGGACGTGTCGTTCGTCGGTCTCATCGACGTCGTGCGACCGTCGAAGCCGGTGATCGAGACGCCGGACACCAAGCGTGAGCGGCTCGAACGCTGGAAGGATTTCGCGATCCGCAACTACGATCTCGACGCCGACATCCCGATCCCGATGGACCGGCTCGTCGAGGCCGACGACGAGGGGCAGTTCGCGATCATCATGGAGATGATGTCGATGTCGGGCACCAAGATCCCCGGCGGCATCATCGAGCATCAGCGCACTTCCTTCCTCGACAACCGTGCGCTCACCAACATCGAGCCGACCCCTTACGGCGGCAAGGTGGTGCTCTACCGGGCCGACAAGATGCACGACGGGGCTGTCGAACTCGAGCCGCAGTGGGCTGAGATCGACGAGGACGGACGTTGGGGCGAGGTGGTCGACGATCTGGAGATCATCCACATCGGCGGTGATCACCTGTCTATCGTGGACGAGCCGTTCATCGGTCAGATCGGGGCCGATCTGACTCGACGCCTCGGCGAGGTCGAGAAGGAAGTGAAGTGACCGTGACCGACAGCACCGCAGCCAAGCTCGCAGACCTCCGGCAAAAGCTGGAGGCGGCGCGGGAACCGGGTGGTGAGAAGGCGCTCGCGAAGCGGGCCGCAAAGGGGATCTGTTCGCCGCGTGAGCGACTGAACATGCTCTTCGATCCGGGGACCTTCGTCGAGATCGGCGCGTTGGCCAAGATGCCGGGTGCCGCGCATTCGGGTTACGGCGACGGTGTGGTGACCGGGCACGGGCTGGTTCACGGCCGTCCGGTCGCGGCCTTCTCCCACGATCAGACCGTCTTCGGTGGCACGGTCGGAGAGATGTTCGGCCGCAAGGTATCCGCGTTGATGGAGTGGGCGGGCAAGATCGGCTGCCCGATGGTCGGGATCAACGACTCGGCCGGTGCCCGCATCCAGGACGCGGTGACCTCGCTGGCGTGGTACGCGGAGATGGGCCGACGCAACGATCTGCTGTCTGGTCTCGCGCCGCAGGTCTCGGTGATCCTCGGAAAGTGCGCGGGCGGTGCGGTGTACACGCCCGCCAACACCGACATCCTGGTGGCGGTAGAGGACAAGAGCTACATGTTCGTCACCGGACCCGACGTCCTGAAACAGGTCAACGGCGAGGACATCTCGGCCGAAGACCTGGGCAGCGCCCACAATCAGGCGCGGTGGGGCAACATCCATCACGTCGCCCCCGACGAGAAGTCGGCCTTCGAGTGGGTGCGCGAGTACCTGCAGTACATGCCGTCGAGTTGCTACGAGCGGCCGCCGGTGATCAACCCCGGACTTGAGCCGGAGATCACCGAGACCGATCTCGCGCTGAACAGCTTCATGCCCGACAACGACAACGCGGGCTACGACATGCACGACATCATCATCAAACTCTTCGACGACGGCGCCTTCCACGAGGTGGGAGAGTTGTTCGCGCCCAACCTGATCACCGGGTACGCCCGCGTCGACGGGCACAGCGTGGGCGTCGTGGCCAATCAGCCGAGCGTCATGTCGGGTGTACTCGACACGGACAGCTCCGAGAAGGCCACGCGATTCGTGCGTATCTGCAACGCCTTTAGCATCCCACTGGTCTTCCTCGTGGACACACCCGGCATCCTGCCGGGTCTCGCGGAGGAGCAGAAGGGCACCATCCGTCGCTCCGGCAAGTTCCTGTTCGCCTACGTGGAGGCCGATGTCCCCAAGGTCACCGTCGTGCTGCGCAAGGCGTATGGCGGGGCGTATGCGGTGATGGGCTGCAAGCAGCTCGGCGCCGACATCAACTTCGCCTGGCCCACAGCGAAGATCGCGGTGATGGGTGCGGAGTCGGCGGCCGCTGTGCTCACCCGGCGTCAGACCGAGGGTCTCTCTGCTCGGGATGCCGACAAGGTCCGACGCGACTTCATCGACTTCTACAACGAGCACATGGCCACGCCGTACCTGGCAGCCGAGCGCGGCTACATCGACGCCGTCATCGAACCCGCCGAGACACGTCTGCAACTCCGAAAGGCGTTGGCGCAGTTGCGCGACAAAGAAATGCTGCGCACCCCGCGCAAGCACTTCCTGATGCCCATCTGATCCGAAGAGTACTGTCTCAGGCCTCCTGACCTGCGGAAACATGCAAAGTGCCTGCCCGCAAAATCTAGGGGAAGAAGTCTCCTCCGCGAGGTTCGGTGCCGACACCGTCGTCGGACGTCATGGAGAGTGGCGTCACCGACTCCAACGCCGACACCGCGGTGCCGGCCTACCTCACCAGCCTGTTCAACGAC
>NZ_JBSFQL010000035.1:0-53504 GCF_053588675.1 Gordonia sp. NPDC003422 | reverse complement strand
CGCACTCGCCATGATCCTGCTCGCCTGCGGACCGGTCACCCTCGAACTCCCATACCACACCCACACCCACCCACATCCATGACAGAAGAGCCGAATCTGTGTGCTGCAGCACACGGTTGACCCGATTCGGCACAGGGTGTGGCCTGAGGCCACCCATGGCACATCACCGCCCAGGTCGGGCGCGGCTTCGGTATGGCCACCTCTCGCGTCGTCCTGCGAGAACTCGAGTTGAGTTGGAGAACGCGAGTGCTGCAGCACTCGCGTTCTCCAATTCGGCTCCTGTTGTCGCGGGTGCCGGCCGCGCGGAGCCTCCGGGCCGCGTGGGCGGCCACGTTCTTCCCACGTCCAAGATCGTCGGCAACGCCGACGGAGGGACGCTGACTCGAAGAGTACTGCCTTCGGCCTCCTGAGCTGCAGAAACACGATACCGTCGTGCCCGAAAAATCTAGGGGAAGAAGTTCTTCCCCGGGGTTCGTAGTCGTCCGCGAGAATTTTCTGGAGGAAGACACCAAGGGCCGGGGAAGAAGTTTCCTCCCCTGCTTTTTGTGGGCGCGTGTTCCTGGCATCGCGTTCGGTAGAACGCGATGGCCGACAATCGGTGACTGAGATCGGGCCCGAGAGCGTCCGCTTCCGGGACATACCCGGACGACCACCGTCAGGGGCCCGATCCTGGCCGCCGGCCCCGACCCTCCGTGCTCAATCTGCCTGAGCGAGATGGGCTTTGATCTTGGAGTCGGTGTATCGCACACCCTGCGACGCGAACGGTCCGATGGTGGCGCCGAGCGCACGGCCGGCCAGTCCACCCGGAAGCGTGTAACCGAATTCGACCAAGACCTGTGTGCCGCCGTCCTTGTCGGCGAACTTCCACGTCGTGTCGGCCTTGAAACCCTCGATCGCCTTGAGGACGATGAGCTCGTTCTCCACCCACTCCATGCATTCGACGGTCGACTTCAGCTTCTTGGGGCCGACGTCGATGGTCACGTCGAAGACCGAGCCGAGGCCCGACTTAATGTCCGATGTCGGCTCGAACCGCTGCACGCCGAACATGTACTCGGGGACGTTCTCGTACCCGTTGACGTAGGTGAAGATCTGGTCGCGCGGACCGTCGATCAATGCTTCATGCCGTACCACTCCCACAGCGGGGCTCCCTCCGGACGAACGACAATGCGGACCGGCCCTCCACCGGCCTCGACGTCCGACCCTATGTGATCGGCACTACACGATCGCAAAGCGCCCCGTCTCCGAAGTGTCCGTCTAATCTGGCCCCTATGAGACGCCCCCGCGGCCGTCTTCGACTCCGACTGGTCGCCGTCGCCGGCGCCATCGTCCTCGCGGCCATGGCGCTGAGCGCCTGTGGCGACGACTCGGACACGGCGGCGCCGGTGACCTGCACGGAGATCCCCAACGGCGAGCACATCGCGGCGTCGCCGACCTCGAACGCCTCCACCGACATCTCGACCAATCCCGAGGTGGCCACCGGCTACCGGACCGGGATGCGACCGGTGACCACCCGCACCTTTGCCGCGGCGACCGCCAATCCGCTCGCCACCAAGGCCGCCTGCGAAGTGCTCCGCGACGGCGGGACGGCCGTCGACGCGCTCGTCGTCGCACAGCTCGTCCTGGGTCTCGTGGAACCTCAGTCGTCGGGTATCGGGGGCGGCGCGTTCGCGCTGTACTACGACGCGAAGAGCGGAACGGTGCACGCGTACGACGGCCGCGAAACGGCGCCGGCCGCGGCCACCGAGGACTATCTGCGCTACGTCAGCGCAACCGATCGGACCGAACCGAAACCGAGTGCGCGGGCGTCGGGCCGATCCATCGGCATTCCCGGCGCGATGCGGATGCTCGAGATGCTGCACGGCGCGTACGGGCAACAGGACTGGCGTTCGCTCTTCGACCCGGCGATCATGCTCGCCGACAACGGTTTCGACATCAGTCCCCGCCTCGCCGCCGCCATCGCCGCCGCGGCAGGCGATCTGTCCGCCGACCCCGATGCCCGCGCCTATTTCTTGAATCCCGATGGCTCGCCGAAGGTGACGGGCACCCGGCTGACGAACCCCGCGTACGCCAAGACCCTCGGCGCGCTCGCCACCGACGGCGCCGGCGCGCTGTATGCCGGACCGATCGCGGCCGCGATCGTGGCAAAGGCGACGAGCACGGCGAACGGCATGACGCCGAGCCTCATGACCGCGCAGGATCTCACGAATTACCGTGCGATCCAACGCACCCCGATCACCATGGACTACCGCGGACATCAGGTCGTCGGGATGCCCGGTCCGTCGTCGGGCGGCATCGCGGTCGCCTCGGCTCTGGGCATCCTGTCGAACTTCGACCTGCCGTCGATGAAGCCGACCGACCTCGACCGCGATGGCGGACGACCCGATCCGGCAGCCGTGCACCTCATCAACGAAGCAGAGCGTCTGGCCTACGCCGATCGCAACAAATACGTCGCCGATCCGGATTTCGTTCCTCTGCCCGGCCGGGGCGTGGCGACCATCCTCGACCCCGCATATCTCAAGAAGCGAGCCACGCTGATCTCCCCCGACCGCTCGCTGGGCGAGGCGCCCGCCGGGAATCTCGGACCGGTGCCGGTGGGCACGTATCCCGGGCCGGAGCACGGCACCAGTCACATCACCGTCGCCGACCGGTACGGCAACGTCGCGAGTATGACCACGACCGTCGAGTCGGCCTTCGGCAGCTTCCACATGGTCGACGGCTTCGTGCTGAACAATCAGCTGACGGATTTCTCCGCCGACCCCCGCGACGACGACGGCAACCTGGTGGCCAACCGCGTCTCACCCGGCAAACGCCCACGCTCGTCGATGGCGCCGACTCTGGTCCTGACACCCGGCACCAACGGCGCACCGGCGACCCTGCTGGCCGCTCTCGGCTCGCCCGGCGGGTCGGTGATCATCCAGTTCGTGATCAAGACCCTGGTCGCGATGCTCGACTGGGGACTCGACCCGCAGCAGGCGGTGTCGATGATCGACTTCGGATCGGCCAATACGCCCGTGTCGAATGTGGGTGGTGAGCATCCGCTGGTGGACACCGCCGACGACGGCGCGAACGATCCACTCGCGCAAGGACTCCGGGAGCGAGGCGAACAGGTCTCGGTCGCCGACCAATCCAGCGGACTGAGCGCGCTCCGCCGCCACGAGAGCGGCTGGATCGGTGGTGCCGATCCTCGTCGCGAAGGTGCCGTCATGGGCGACGACGGGACGCTGCAGTAGTTCACTCCCCCAACGAACTCAACACCCGACGCAGCAGGCCGGCGAGTGTTTCCCGCTCGGCCGGCGTCAGTGCCGCGAGAACCTGCTCGTCGTCGTCGAGCCGTCGCGGCAACTCGACGTCGACGAGTGCACGGCCGGCGTCGGTGAGTTCCAGCAGTACCACCCGACCGTCGCGTTCCGATCGTCTCCGCACGAGCAACTCTCGCTTCGCGAGACTGTCGGTCAGCTTGGTGATCGACGCACCGCTGAGCATGGTCGTGGACACCACCTCGCTCGCCCGGATCGGACCATCGGCGCGGGCGAGCGCCCCCAAGACGTCGTACTCGGAGCGCGTGATGCCGTGACGGTCGAGGTTGCGGTCGAACCGATGCGTGGTGACTGCGGCGAGCCGTTGCACGCGGCCGAGGACGCCCACGGGTGCGACGTCGAGGTCGGGATAGGCGCGCGCCCATTCCTGCTGGATGCGGTCGACGAGGTCGGAGGGGGCCATGCCATTTATTTTACTAGTAAAATAGTGATAAAGTAACCGCATGCCGACGACCATCCGTACCCGTGTCGACGCACTTGCTCACCCCATCCGGCCACGAACGTGGCGTGACGCGTTCTCGCTGGACCTGAGCAAGGCGTCGTGGGCGGTCCCGGCCCGCGTCGGCGTCGCGGTCGGCGCGGTCCTCGTGGTCGGCGGCGTCCTCGGACTCCACGACATCGCCGGATTCGCCGCCCTTGGCGCGCTGGTCTCGGCATTCTGCCGACCGGATCCGTATCGGGTGCGATCGGTGCGACTCCTTGCGCTCGGCGTGGGCATGACCGCCGCGACGGTGATCGGCGGGGTGGTCGGGCTCAGCGGCGGTGCGCTGGTGACCGAGATCGTGGTCATCGCCTCGCTGGCCGGAGCCGCTGCGGCGTTCATCGCGTCGGTCCGGATCGCCGGGCCCGGCGCGGTCGTGTTCGTCTTCGCGGCAACCGCGGCAGCCGGAGCAGTCGACGACGCATCCGGGCTGATCCGAGCGGTCGGAGCGACGGCCGCCGGCGCCGTGATCGGGATCGTCGCGTCCCTGGCGCCGTGGCTGTGGCAGCGTGTTCGGCACCCACGACGCAACCTCGACACCGACGAGCCAGACCCGCATTACGAGTCCATCTGGCGGTCGTTGGCCCGCGTGACCAACACACCGATCGTCGTCAATGCCACCCGGACGATGCTGGCAGCGGCCGCGAGTGCGACCGCCGCAGCTGCCGCCGGGCTGTCGCACCCGATGTGGGCCGCGATGGGTGCCGTCGCCGCGCTGCAGGGACTCTCGTACCACGTCACGGTGACCCGCGGACTGTCTCGCCTGCTCGGCAACGTCGCCGGCGCAGCCATCGCCGCCGCGCTGCTCGCAGTGCCTCTCGGATACTGGGGCGCGGTCATCGCGATCGTGATCTTCCAGGTCATCGCCGAGATCACCGCACCGGTGAACTACACGATCGCGTCGAGTGTCGTCACGCCGATGGCCCTGTTGCTCACCGCGTTGAGCGCAGGCCTCTCCCCTGTGGCCGCCGTCGATCGCGTCCTGGACACGCTGATCGGCATCGTCGTGGGCATCGTGATCGCCGCACTCACCATCACTGCACACGACTGATGTCGAAGTTCGGGTTCACGACTGTGTTTTCCTGCGCGTCACACAGGGGAAACGACCCGCATACACCGCGCTCATAGCGTCGAGTCGCTCGCAAACTGCGACACCCCCAGCGACATCGTCGTGCACGCACCCACCCGTGGGCGGCAAACGACGACCGGTTCTCAGGAGTAACCATGAGTGGCAGCATGTCCCGACGTCAGGCCATCAAGGCCGTCACAACGTACGAAGTGGAGACCGACGGTTTCCCAGAGCCGTTGGCGGACACCTTCGGCCGCAATGTCTTCAGCCTGTCCGTGATGAAGAAGCGTCTGCCCAAGCACGTCTTCAAGGCCGTCGCGGCAACCATCGACACCGGTGCACCCATGGATCCGACCCTCGCCGACTACGTCGCGGTCGCGATGAAGGACTGGGCCATCGAGAAGGGCGCCACCCACTACGCGCACGTTTTCTACCCGTTGACCGGTTTCACCGCGGAGAAGCACGACTCGTTCCTGGAGCCCGACTCCTCGGGTGCGTCGCTGGCCGAATTCGCCGGAAAGACGCTGCTGCAGGGTGAGCCGGATGCGTCGAGCTTCCCCAACGGCGGCCTGCGCGGCACCTTCGAGGCCCGCGGCTACACCGGCTGGGACGTCACCAGCCCGGCCTACATCCTGGAGAACCCCAACGGCAACACGCTGTGCATCCCGACCATCTTCATCTCGTGGACCGGTGAGGCACTGGACAAGAAGACCCCGCTGCTGCGCAGCCAGCAGGCGATGAGCAAGCAGGCAATGCGCCTGCTCAAGCTGTTCGGTCACGCCGACGTCGACACCGTGGTCTCTTACGCGGGCGCCGAGCAGGAGTACTTCCTTATCGACGAGCACTTCTACTACGCCCGTCCCGACATCATGACCACCAATCGCACCCTGTTCGGCGCCAAGCCGTCCAAGGGCCAGGAGTTCGACGACCACTACTTCGGCGCCATCCCGGAGCGCGTGCTGGCCTTCATGATCGAACTCGATCGTGAACTGTTCAAGCAGGGCATCCCGTCCAAGACCCGCCACAACGAGGTCGCACCGGGCCAGTTCGAGCTCGCCCCGGTGTTCGAGCGGTCGGTCCTCGCCCACGATCATCAGCAGCTGATGATGACCATCATGAAGGCCGTCGCCGAGAAGTACGGCATGAAGTGCCTGCTGCACGAGAAGCCGTTCGCGGGCGTCAACGGATCGGGCAAGCACGTCAACTTCTCGCTGGGCAACAGCAACCAGGGCAACCTGCTCAACCCCGGCGACACCCCGCACGAGAACATGCAGTTCCTCACCTTCTGCGGTGCCATCATCCGGTCCGTGCACAAGTACGGCGGGTTGCTGCGCGCGGCTGTCGCGTCGGCCTCCAACGACCACCGCCTCGGAGCCAACGAGGCTCCGCCGGCCATCATCTCGATCTTCCTCGGCGAGCAGCTGATGGACGTCTTCGAGCAGATCGCCAAGGGCGGGGCCACCGGCTCCAAGTCGGCCGGCGTCATCGAGCTCGGCGTCGACACCCTCCCACCGCTCAAGGCCGATCCGGGCGACCGCAACCGCACCAGCCCGTTCGCCTTCACCGGCAACCGATTCGAGTACCGCGCCCCCGGATCGAACCAGTCGATCTCCGACCCGATGGTCGCGATCAACACGATCCTCGCCGACTCCATCGACTACATCTCCGGTGAACTCGAGGGCCTGATCGAGGGCGGCATGGAACTGGCCGACGCGGTGCAGAAGGTGCTGCAGGAGATCATCAACGAGCACGGCGCGGTGATCTTCAACGGCAACGGCTACTCCGACGAATGGCAGGAAGAGGCCGCCGCACGTGGCCTGAAGAACCTGCGCACCACCGTCGACGCGGTCACCGAGTACACCTCACCCGAGGCGATCGAGATCTTCGAGAAGTACGGCGTGCTGTCCGCGCGTGAGCTCAAGGCACGCGAGGACGTCATCTTCGAGTACTACGCCCTGACCATCCTGGTGGAGGCCAAGGAGACCGCGGAGATCGCCAAGACGATGATCATCCCGGCCGCCATCCGCTACCAGGGTGAGCTGGCCGCAGTCGCGGCGTCGCTGAAGGCAGCCGAGATCGCTGTCGAGACCCCGCTGCTGACGGAGATCACCGCACTCATCGGCGATCTGCAGAAGGCCATGGTGGTGCTCGACGAGGGCATCGCCGGCATGCACGGCGAGGACGAGTACGAGGAGTCCAAGTACGCGCTGGACAACCTGATCCCGGCGATGACCGCTGTACGCGAGGTTGCCGACAAGTTGGAAGCCATTGTGGCCGACGACCTCTGGCCGCTGCCGACCTACAACGAGATGCTCACGATCCTCTGATCGTCGCGCAACTGACGACAGTGCCCGTCGGACCTGGTGTCCGGCGGGCACTTTCGTGTCAGCGACCCATGTGCCGACCCCGTCGGCGAACATGGACGCGGGAAGAGCGTGGCTTCGCTGCAGTAACAGCCCTCTCGCCAGAAACCGCAGGTCTGGCCAGAAACCGCTGGTGCGCCTCGGGTTTCTGACCAGACACGAGGTCCCTGTCGCAGCGCAGTCCTCGGACTCGGGAACATCGTCGTCGAGCACAGAAAGCACCGTCTTCCGCCCAAGAAACTAGGGGGAGAAAACTCGTCCCCTAGCCTTGGAGTCCTCCCCCAGAATTTCCTAGGGGACGACTTCGAACCCCGGGGAAGAGACTCTTCCCCTAGGTTTTTCGGCCACGACGCTTGCGCATTTCCGCAGGTCAGGAGGCCGGCGGCAGTACTCTTCGTGTGTCAGCTCACTCGCAACGACAACGCCACGACGAGCCGGGTGGCCGGGTCGTCGAGGTCCATGCCGGTCAGTTCCTGGATACGGCGAATGCGGTAACGCAACGTGTTCGGGTGCACATGCAGATCGCTTGCGGCGGTGCGGACATCGCCGAAGTGGTCGAGGTAGGCGCGCAGCGATGGCGTGAACTCGCTGCCCGACTCGTCGTCCAGGGCAGCAAGTGACGTCACCCGAGGGTCGACGAGATCCGGGTTCTCCGAGAGCATTCCGACGATCTCTCCCAGCAGCACGCCGGTACGCGAACGTTCGACGGTGGTGACGTCGTCGATGAGTTCCCCTTCGCGCTCGGCGGCGTCGAGCACCTGGTCGGCGTGTGTCCGCAACGCGGGCACCTCCGCCAAACCGTCTGCGGGTCCGGCGATCACCGCCCGGACCCGAACACCGAACTGACGATGCGTCGCGTCCACCGCGGCTCGGGCCCACGACATCGCGGCATCGGCGCTCACACCTGGGAGAACCACGTACGCCCGTGGGCCGACCAGCGTGGTGACCGACAGCGGACTGAATGCGCTGGCGTGCAACATCAATGCCGACACGTGGCCGGTGACGGAGTCCAGGGCAGCCGGTTCGCCCTCGGCAACACCGAAGGCGACCACCGACACCGGGCTCGCGGGATCGATACCCAACTGGGCGCCCAGATGTCCGGCGTCGATGACCTCGCCGCGGCTGCCGACGAGTCGCCGCACGAGGTCGTCGTGGTCGCTGCCGGCGGCGCGGCGCCGCGCGATCACCCGGGCCGCCACCGCTGCCGCTCCCACCAACACCTGTGACGCATCGTCGGCGAGCGGTGTCGCACCCTCCTGAAGCCACACCACACCCAGGAACGCGCCCAGTTGCTCGCCACCGCTCGGTGTGCGGATCGCGACCGCCAACCTGCGGCGCAACGCGAGATCTGCACGCTCGTCGACGACCACGACGTCCGACGACGTGCGCAAGGCGTCCATGACGCCCCACTGCCGGAGCCACGCCAGCATCTCCGGCGGCCCCTCCCGGCCGAGGATCGACAGTCGGCGCAGTTCGTCGGC
Organism: Gordonia sp. NPDC003422; assembly: GCF_053588675.1. NCBI lineage: Bacteria > Bacillati > Actinomycetota > Actinomycetes > Mycobacteriales > Gordoniaceae > Gordonia > Gordonia sp. NPDC003422. The sequence goes on along the minus strand of NZ_JBSFQL010000035.1, from coordinate 44,793 downwards.
CTCGTCGCCCGCGGTGCTGTAGGCGAGTACGTGCGATCCTTCGTCCTCGATGCTGACGAGTCCGCCCGTCCGGCGTGCCACCTCGCCCGCGAGTTCGAACAGATCCCCGGTGTTGCCCGCCCGCATCGACTCACCGCCGTCGTCGTCGAGGACGCGAACACCGTCGAGCACCCGGACGACGAGGTTGTAGAGCCGCTCCCAGCGGGCGTGCGGATCGACGGAGATCACCGCGATCCCGAGTCGGTCGGCGAGCGCCACCACCTCCTCCGACGGCGATTTCGACATCACCGCGACCGGACGATGCCCGCCCAGACCGGCCAGCAGCCTGCGGGTCGTCTCGTCGTCGAGCCCGACCAGCAGATACAGATCGGCACCACGCGCCGCGCGGCCCAACCCGTAGTGGATGTCGTCGATGTCGATCATGGCCAGCGACGACACCGACTCGTCCAGCCCTCGCGGAGCGGTGACCAGAGTGACGACCGTGCGGTCGAGGGCCAGCAGCAATCGCCCCAGTGGCAGACCGCGCGTGTTGTCCATATGGACAAACACTACGCCTCTATCTTTTGCAATCAGACATACTCGGGAGTGCCTTGCTCCGGGTGAACTTGGCGTATGGATGCCATCACCACGCCACCACGACCGGCCAACGAGCCGGTTCACACCTACGCACCGGGCACCCCGGAACGACGCCGCATCACCGAGGAACTCGCGGCACAGTCGTCGGCCGAACCGCGCGAACTGCCGCACGTCATCGCCGGCGCCGCACATGTCGGCGACGGCGAACCCATCTACGTCGTAGCGCCGCACGCTCACCGCGAGGTGCTGGGCACCATCACCAACGCCACCCACGACGACGCCCGGGCAGCTGTCGACGCCGCCCGCGCTGCCGCCGCCGATTGGGCGCACACCTCCTTCGACGACCGCGCCGCCGTGCTGCTGCGTGCGGCCGATCTGCTGTCCGGGCCGTGGCGCGAGCGAATCGCCGCGGCGACCATGCTCGGCCAGTCAAAGACGGTGCAGCAGGCCGAGATCGACGCGCCGTGCGAGCTGATCGACTTCTGGCGCTTCAACGTCGCCTTCGCCCGAGAGATCCTGGCCGAGCAACCCATCTCCTCTCCTGGTGTCTGGAACCGGCTCGACCACCGTCCGCTCGACGGTTTCGTCTACGCGATCACGCCGTTCAACTTCACTGCCATCGCCGGCAACCTGCCCACGGCGCCGATGCTGATGGGCAACACCGTGGTGTGGAAACCATCACCGACGCAGGCATATTCAGCCCACCTCACCATGAAGCTGCTCGAGGCGGCCGGGCTACCCGCCGGCGTGATCAATCTTGTCAACGGCGACGGCCGCGCGGTCTCCGACGTCGCACTCGCCGACGAGAACCTGGCCGGCATCCACTTCACCGGTTCGACCGCAACCTTCCAGCATCTGTGGCGCGAGGTCGGCACCAACATCGACCGCTATCGCAACTATCCGCGAATCGTCGGCGAGACCGGCGGCAAGGACTTCATCGTGGCACATGCGTCGGCCGACCCCGACGTGTTGCGCACCGCTCTCATCCGCGGAGCGTTCGAGTACCAGGGCCAGAAGTGTTCGGCCGCCTCGCGCGCCTACATCGCACGCTCGGTGTGGGACCGCATGGGCGACGACTTCCTCTCCGAGGCAGCCGAACTCACTTACGGCGACGTTCGCGACCTCACCAACTTCGGTGGCGCGTTGATCGACCGGCGCGCATTCGACAAGCAGGTCGCCGCGATCGACCGGGCCAAGTCGACGCCATCGCTGACGGTGGCGGTCGGCGGTGAATGCGACGATTCGGAAGGCTTCTTCGTGCGACCCACGGTGCTGCTCTCCGACGACCCGACCGATGAGGCGTTCTCCACCGAGTACTTCGGGCCGATCCTCTCGGTGCACGTCTACGACGATCCACAGTTCGAATCGACCCTGTCACAAGTGGATTCGACCGCCCGCTACGCCCTCACCGGCTCGATCATCGCCGGCGATGTCGGCGCGGTGGCCACGGCCGCCGACCGTCTTCGCAACGCCGCGGGCAACTTCTACATCAACGACAAGCCCACCGGCGCTGTCGTCGGCCAACAGCCGTTCGGCGGTGCGCGCGCGTCGGGCACCAACGACAAGGCGGGGTCGAAGGCGAACCTGATGCGTTGGACATCGACCCGGACCATCAAGGAAACCTTTGTGCCACCGACGGTTTCCGGCTATCCGCACATGAACGCAGAGTGAAGGGGGAACGGTTGTGAGCAAGGTTTTCGATTCGGTACTCCGGCCGGCCATCACCGCCGCCGCCAAGAGCGACCGCATCAAGGAGACGTCACAGCGCCTCGCGGTCACCGAGCGCGTCGTGCGCCGATTTGTCCCCGGCGAGCGCGAGGTCGACGTCCTCGCCGCCATTCGAGCCGAGTTCGACGACGGACTCTCGGTGACGATCGACTTCCTCGGTGAGGACACCGTGGTCGAGGCCCAGGCCGACGCGACGGTCACCGCGTATTTGTCGCTACTGGAGGCGATGTCGGGGTTGGGTGCGACTGCTTCGGGTCAGCTTGAGGTGTCGCTCAAGCTGACGGCACTCGGGCAGTCACTCCCCGAGCATGGTGCCAAGATCGCGGAGGCCAATGCTCGGCGCATCGCATCCGCGGCCCGTGCGGCGGGAGTACTCGTCACGGTTGATGCCGAGGACCACACGACCGTGGACGAACGACTGTCGATCGTGCGGTCGCTCCGCGGCGACTTCCCCGAGGTCGGGACGGTGCTACAGGCGTATCTGCGTCGTACCGAGGACGACTGCGCCGAGTTCGCTGCGTCCGGCGCCCGCATCCGGCTGTGCAAGGGCGCCTACGCCGAGCCCGCGTCGGTCGCTTTCCCCGATCGTCGTCAGATCGACGAAGCCTATCTGCGCTGTCTGCGAATCCTGATGAAGGGCAACGGTTATCCGATGGTGGCCAGCCACGATCCGGTGATCATCGAAGCGGCCGGCGTTCTGGCTCGCGAACTCGGCCGCGAGCCCGACTCGTGGGAACACCAGATGCTGTACGGCATCCGGACCGACGAACAGCGCCGTCTGGTGCAGTCGGGTGCACGGGTCCGCGTGTACATCCCGTACGGCGAGGAATGGTACGGCTACTTCGTCCGTCGGCTAGCCGAGAAGCCTGCCAACCTGGGCTTCTTCCTTCGCGCCCTCGCCGGCTGACTGTCCGTCACATCGGCTGCGCGCGTCGCACTTGATCGGCGGCACGCGTGGCATCGAGTTCGACGTCGCAGCGCAACAGTGCGGGCCCGACGTGCAGGGTGCCCGACGACAGCGGTTGTGCGCGTAGGCCACCGCGTCCGATCAGCGCCTTGCGCACACCTTCACCGGCCATCGTGTCCATCCACGCACACGGATGCGCCGGCCGGCCGCCGCGGAATCGGATGGGTCCGTCGCCGGTGTCGATCGCGAACTCGCGACCGCGCAGCGGGTCGAGTTCGACGCCTCGGACGACGACGTTGCGGCGCGCGAGGATCGGGTCCGCCTGTCCGGCAGCGGCTTCCCACGCCTCGATGGCGAGGAAGGTCACGGCAGCCTCGGTGTGCGCCCGCACCCCGAAGAACCGGTCGCCGCGGATCCCTTTGTCGGCGATCACCTCCACGGCGTCGGGTGTCGTGGTGGGCGCATCGTCGGCCGGACCGTCTTTGGGTCGGCCGAAATAGGCATGACGAGGCGACACCACGAGCATCACGATGTCGCAGTGGTACTCGAAGTCCATGCCTTTCAGGCTGCCACAAGAGCCCGCCCTGAAAGTAGGGGAAGAACTTCCTCCCCTACTCTTGGTGTCCTCCCCGCATATTTTCGAGGGGAAGACACCAAACCCCGGGGAAGAAACTTCCTCCCCTACTTTCAGTATCCGACGAAGGTGTCGGTGTGAATGCGCCACGGGCGCAGGCGGGTCGACGGGTCCAGTCGCCGGATCGACGACGAGGTGTCCGAAACAAACGTCGGCGCTCCGGACACAAAGTAGTGCGCACCTGCAGACAACAGCCCCTTCGGCACGCCGCCGTCCGCTGACACCACAACCTCGACGCGAGCACCTGCGGCCGCTGCCGCGTCGAGAACGTCGGTGTACACCCGACGCGCATCCGACCGGACAATATGCACCACAGTCAGATTCGAGAGATCAACACCCGAATCAAGGCGGGCCCGAAGCATGGAGACAAACGGCGTGATCCCGATTCCGCCGGCGACCAGAACAACGGGCGACCGTGCGAGCAGCCGATCGCGTAGCACGAATCCGCCACCGCGATTGTCGATGAAGGCTCGCGAGGCAGTTCCGTCGATGAGGTCCTGCTTGAAAGGCGACGGCGGTCCGGCCACGGTGAAGCCGAACTCGACGGGCGCGGTTCGGGATGCCGACACGAACGAGAACACCCGACGCGAACTCTGCCACAGCGGCCGGTTCCATCGCGGTACGCTGACACTGGCCCACTGGCCGGGCGCGTAGCTGGGCGGTGCGCCACTCGACACCGAGCCCTGCACGCCAAATATGTTTTCCGCCAACGGGTCCACCCGGATATCGGTCAGCGGAACACGGCGCGCCGACCGCGTGGCCAGCCGCACGACGAAGGCGAACACACAACCGATCCCCAGTGCGATCTCCGGCGTGAATTCGAGGGTGTACGAATCGGTGATCTCGACGAGTTGCTGACAGTGCAGAACTGCGCCGACCAACACGCCGTACACAACGCGGGCGACCCTCGTGGCGGGCGACGTCAACGGTTCGGGCAACATGATCGCCGCCAGGAAGATCATCGGACTCGACGTCAGCCACAGCTCGAGATCCTGACCGCCCTGGTCGAGCTGCACATAGCCGATGGCCCCAAGCGCGCCAACGAAATAGCCGACAATCAGCGGCCACTCCCGCAGCACCGTCACCAACACCGCCCCGATCACGATCATCGGGATCAGCAACGGCTTCGCGGCGACCCACCAGAACGGATAGCTCACGTCGTCGGCGCCCGCATAGGCGACGGCGTAGCAGGTGATCGCCCCCGCCACAGCAGGATTGATGATGAGCCGACGCCGCCAAACCAGCACGTACTTCGACACCGCCGCAGCCGCCGAACCCAAAGCGACCGTCGCGACGGCGGTCTCCGCCGAGCCACCGGGCAGCACGAAGAACAGGATCAGTCCGGTGATCAGCCACGAGTCGGAATTGGGCGGAACGCGAATGATGAACGCGCACAAGTACGTCACCGCACCGCTCACAACCACGGCGACGACAATCCAGGTCAGCAGGTCCGACGGTTCGTAGCCGAAGTCAGCGTCGAGCGCCGACACGACGAAGGCCGCCGCGGCCAGGAGAAGCAGGGCCAGCAGCACCGCACGGTGCGGAGTGAGCCGTCGCGACGCCCATCGACCGGGTCCAAGAATACGATTCACAGGAACAACTCCAATCCCGGCACCGCCGTGTGCTCGACGCCACCTCCGCGTCGAACCGTCACGTGATGGAAACCCTCGGGGCAATAGTCGAACCGAGTGCGCAGCGCGGCCGCCGGGGTGAAGAACAGGGCGGTCGCCAAACCGTCAGCGATCATCGCGGTCGGCGCAATCACCCACGTCGCCAACACTTCTCGCGCAGGCGATGCGGTACGCGGATCGACGATGTGATGCCACTGCGCCCACGTCCGACGATTGCTCGCCGACGCACAGATCGCCGCCCCGCTCACCTCGACCACGCCGATCGCCTTCGTCGGGGCGGAGGGATGTTAGAGCGCGACCCGGCGCGGGGTGTCGAACGCCGAGATGAACATGTCACCACCGCCGTCGACGATGTAGTCGTTTGTGGACTCGGACACGATGGCGGCAACCCGGTCCACGGCGAAACCCTTGCCCGCAGCGCCCACATCGATGACGGTGGGGACCAGGACGTCGAGCACACCGTCGTGACCACCGAGCACGGTTTCCCACGGCGGCGCAGCACGGACGCGCTCTGATGGCCGTAGCGTGTAGTCGGCGTCATAGCCGGCATCGACGAGGGTCTGGCCGACGAAGGGCGACACCGCACCCGCGGTGAGTTCGTACAGTTGCCGATACCAGTCCATCAGTGGCCGATCACTCTCTGCGATCGGGTAATCACCTGCCCGCGCGGCGATCTCGGTGACCAACGAGTCGGCGCGGAAGCGCGACCAAACGCGGTCGATGCGGTCGAGTTCGCCCGCCACCTCGGCACGCGCCGATGCGGACATCGGTGCCGGCGTGGTGATCGTCCAGCGGGTGCCGAGGGCGTCGAACACCCAGTCACTACCGGCCGGCGCGCTCATCGATCCTGCGTGTCGAAGGTGCGCCGGGTCAGGCCTGAGCCTGGGTCTTGATGTTCTCGATCGCCTGGTTGAATCCGCCCGACGTCAGCGACGAGCCGGATACCTTGTGCACGTCGATGTCATCGATGTTCTTGCCGACGACCACGGCGCTGATGCCGCTCGAGAATTTGCCCTGATACTCCGCCGACGGGCCCTTCGCGAAGCTGGTGTCGATGGTGACGCCGGTGATGATGGAGTTCGCGAGGGTGACCGTCACCCCGACCTCCTGCTGACCACCGGGTCGCGTGTATTCGCCGGTCGCGGTGTAGGTCCCGTCCTTGTACTCACCCGAACCCGACGCCGAAGTCGAACCCGCAGCAGAGGTTGCGGTGGTCGATTCGGCCGCGGTACTGCTCGACGAGTCGGCGTCGTCGGAACCGCACGCGGCGACCATCCCGACCGCGGCCATTGCGGCGAGGGCTCCCCGGTCCGTCTCAGCGTCTGCCCGCGGGCGCCGGCGGTCGGGACAGTGCTGGGCGATCGAGGCGCGGTGGCGGTCATGACGACAATTGTGCCCACCGAACACGAGGAAGGCAGCCCCCGCAGACGTTTCAGTAGGTAATCCTCAGGTAAAGGACAGGCCGCGCCGACTCATCGTCCGGCCGCCTGCACGCGCGCCGCGATGGCGTTGGTGAACACCTGCTTGATGTCGCCCGCGTTCTCGGCGACGTAGGTGGTGCCGCCGGTGGCCTGCGCGATCTTCTTGAGCGAGGTGGTGTCGGCGTCCTCGGAGATCCCGATCGTCAGGATCAGAACCGGGCGGGCCGGATCTTCGAGCCGCTTCAGCGTCGCGAGAAGTTCACTCAGGCTGATGCTGTCCGGATCCTCGTTCTTGCCGTCGGTCATGATGATGACGCTGTTGGAGTAGTTCGGGTCGTAGGTGGACTGAACCCTCTTGAACGCCGCCAAGGTGGTGTCGTAGAGACCCGTGCCGCCGCCGAGCGCCGACGGCGCCAATCCCTGACGAACGGCCGCGGCCAGTTCGTCGCGATGGTCGCCGCCCTCCGCGGGAGCATCCAGCCGCCGGATCGACGCCAGCTCGACCCAGTCCTGACCCTGTCCACCCTTGTTGATCCCGAACGCCCAGCCGCCGACCATCGCATTGCGCGGGAAGATGTCGAGGCCGGTCATCGACGCGTCGATGAGCAGGCCGGCGCGTGTGGTGTTGCCGACGGGGGTCTGCATCGACCCGGACGTGTCCTGCACGACGAGTGTGCGGATCGGCACGCCTAGGACCTGCCACTGCCGGAGGGCGCGGTCGACGGCCGCGGGATCGCGCAGGGCGAGAACCTTCACGTCTTCACCCACGCCGCCTTGCGCTGCACCGCTGCCGTCCGGGGCGCGGTAGCCGGCAGCCGCCAGCGCCTTGCGCCCGTCATCGGTCTTCACCGCCGCGACAAGCGCTGCGCCGGCGTCGGCGGCGTCGCCATGCCGTGCCGACGACGCGGTGTTCACCAGCGGGTAGTCCAGCATGACGGTGCCGTCGGCCGGAACCACGGCCTTGAGTTCGGAACCCGGGTGAGTGCGGGTGAACAGCAGGAACTGCTGTTCGGTGGTGACCACGGGCACGGTCGAGGTGTTCGCCAGATTGAGGCGGGTGCCCTCGTTGTCGTTGGTGAGACGGGCGTTGTTCTGCTGGATCGCCAGGATCGACATCGCGCCGGTCAGTTCCTGCTGCGTCAACGCACCCGAGTCGACCTCGGCGAGCGCGCCGATGATCGGGGCGTCGCCGGTGGAGGTGTCCAATGGCGAGCCGGTCCGCAGATCCTGCAGTTTCATCACGTCGACCCAGCTCTGCAGCGCAGGCACCTGTCGTCCGGCGACGACGGTCGGCGTGACGGCGATCGACGGCGTCACCAGGTCGAGGTCTTGACGCACCTGGGTGGTGACCCGTCGGGCCTGCACCTGCGAATCGGCCAGCCACAGGTCGGGCGCCTTGTCGCCCTGGGTGAGCAGGCCCGGAACGTCGGCACCTGCGGCGCTCTGCACGTCGAAGTCGAAACAGGAATCCGCGGAGGCCTTGGCCGCGATGTCGCGCAGCGCGCCGGTCATGGCGGCGTCGGACGCCACCGCCACCGTCTTCCGGTCACCACCGCAGCCGGATGATCCGGCTCGCCACAGGATGAACCCGGTGACCAGCGCCGCAATCACGACGAGCGCGGCCAGCGCCCACCACCAGCCTCGACGTCCGCCGGAGGAGGACACCTCGCGGTGTTCGAACCCGAAGTCGTCGTCGGCCGGAACCGGCTTGGTCGCCAACGGAACACGGCCCGACGGTGTCGTCGAGCCCCCAGTCGTCGAGCCCCCAGCCGACTGGCCGGTGGTGCGGCGCTGAACTCGCGCTGTGTTCGAACTCGATTGATCGGCACTGCCCGACCCGTTGACGGGCCGGTCGGAGCCGGAGCTGTGACGCCCCATGTCTTGCCTCGTTCCCCTACTGCTGATGAATCAGCCGAAAACCTCACGGAAATTGTCCAGCGACTTGCGCAAGTCCCCCGACACCGCCATCGCCGCTGCCTTTCCTGCAGGCCCGATGAGTGGCAGTCCACCCAGATCAACTGTGAAGGTTACTGCCGATCCCGCAGAAATGGGAACGATGCCCAGCTCGAGCTTGGCCTTCACCCCACCTTTGCCGTTGCCCTTGAGGCGGACCTTGGTGATCGGCTCGTACGCTTCGATCACCCAGTCGACGCGCACTCGGGTGCCCTTCACCTTGACCACAGACGTCACCTCGACGCCCTTGGCGAGCTCACCGGCTGCCGGGAGCGGGCTGCGCCAACCGTCGTGCAGCACGAGCCAGTCGTCATACCGCGACAGATCCGACGCCGCCGACCAGGTATCTTCCGGTGACAGGTCGACCTCGATGGAGCTGCTCGTCTTGGCCATGGACAGAGAGAATAGCGTCAACGCCTTCGCGCGCTCACTGCTGGGCGGTCGCCTGACCGGCCACGGCGTCACCCTCCGGATCACCGAGGTGGAGGCGTACGCCGGTCCGGACGACCCGGCGTCGCACGCCTACACGCGTACCGCACGGTCGGAAATCATGTACGGCCCCGCCGGTCGGCTCTACGTCTACCGCATCCACGGCCACCACTGCGCCAACGTGGTGCACGGCCCCGAGGGCAGCGCGTCGGCCGTCCTCCTGCGAGCCGGGGAGGTCGTCGCGGGTGAAGAGCTGGCGTTCGCCCGACGACCGGCTGCTCGCACATCGGCACACCTGGCGCGCGGACCCGGCAACCTGACGCGGGCGCTCGGAATCACCATGGCCGACCTCGACACCGACCTGGCCGGCGCGGGACCGGTTCGGTTCGACGCGATCGAAAGCAGTCCGCTCACCATCGAATCCGGACCGCGCGTGGGGGTTCGCCGGGCCGCCGACCGCCCGTGGCGACACTGGATCGCCGGCGACCCGACGGTATCGGCGTATCGGCGGCACCCGAAGGCGGTCGGCGGTGCTTCGAGAACGAACTGACTACCGAAATGGAGCGACTACGGCGCACCCTGTTGCGGATCGTTGGCCTGCGGGTCGCGAGGCTTATCCGAGCCGACGGCCTTGCGAGCGGCGTCCTGTGCCTTGTCGACGTGCTTCGCGTACTTGCCGCCGGTCGCCTTGTCGACGGCGTCGCCGCCCTTGTCGATGAGGCTGGGGTTGCCCTTCAGTGCTGCCTTGGCCTTGTCCACGAGCCCTTTGAGGTCCATCACATCTCCTGATCGACGCGCCGGCGTCTCCGGCGGCTTGAAATCAGTCTATCGACTGCACCTGATCTGACGAGTCGGCCTGATCTTTCGAGTTGGCTTGGGCGCGACGCACGTCTCGGGCAGCCACCACGCGAGGCACGATCCGCGACACGGCTTCCACGGCGAGAATCCCGATTGCCGCCGAGGTCAACGCCACCGAGTTCATCTCCCAGTTCGACGAATCGAGTTTGAAAAGGTGCTGGGTGAACGGCCAGGCGAAGATGATCACGTACGCACCGGCCGATGCCGCGATCAGCACCACCTTCCACCACGTGTACGGGCGTGCGACCACGGCGAGGACGTACACGGCGATCGCGATCAACGTCATCAGCGTCGCGGTGGCGGCCTGCGTTTGCGCCGGTGACAGGTCGGCAGCATCTCCGCCGACCTCGACTCCCGCACCGCCCGGATTCACCAGGACGTAGGTGGTGAACGCCGCGAGGCCGACGATGATGCCGTTCGGGACGGCCATCAGCAGGACGCGTCGCACGAACCCGCGTCGGGCGCGTTCGTTGTTGGGCGCCAACGACAACACGAACGCGGGGATGCCGATGGTGAACCAGGCCGAGATGGTCACGTGGATGGGTTGGAACGGGTAGCTCAGCGGGTCGGTGCCGAGCATCTTTCCGACCACCCCACCGATGCCCACGAACAGCGCGAGCAGCACCGCGTACACGGTCTTGGTGAGGAACAGATTGGAGACGCGTTCGATGTTGCCGATGACCCGGCGGCCCTCCCCGACCACATACGGCAGCGTCGCGAACTTGTTGTCCAACAGCACGATCTGTGCAACCGACCGCGCCGCCGAACTCCCCGACCCCATTGCGACGCCGATGTCCGCATCCTTGAGGGCAAGGACGTCGTTCACTCCGTCGCCGGTCATCGCGACGGTGTTGTCGTGGGACTGCAACGCCTTGACCATGGCCCGCTTCTGGTCCGGGCGCACTCGGCCGAAGGTCACGCCGGACTCGACGACCTCGGCGAGTTGCTCGGTGTCCGTGGGCAATTCACGCGCGTCCACCGACGTCTCCGGTGAGCCGAGTCCCAGCGATTGCGCCACCGCGCCGACCGAGCGCGCGTTGTCGCCGGAGATCACCTTCACCGCGACTCGCTGCTCCGCGAAGTATTCCAGGGTGTCGCGGGCATCCGGACGAACCTTCTGCTCGAGCACCACGAGCGCCACCGGAACAAAGGCACCCGGCACGCTCGAGCCGGCCGCCGGCTCCGAGTCCACCGGCACGTCGGTGCGGCCCAGCAGCAGTATTCGCAGCCCGGTGGACCCGAGTTCGCTTGCCACCGAAGCGGTCTCACTCTCCGGATCGAGCAGCACGTCCGGGGCGCCGATCACCCAGTTGCCCACGTCGGCGCCACCGGCGTCGTCGCGGAACGATATCCCGCTCCACTTCTTGGCCGACGTGAACGGCTGCACGGCGGTCGGCGTCCAGGCCGGAGCCTGCGGCTGGGCCTCGGCGATCGCCTGCATGCTGGCGTTGGGCCGCGGGTCGTGGGCGGCCAGCGCCGACAGCACGGTCTCCGGCGGGGCCGGCGGCGACTGCTCGACCGCTCGGACCTCCGCCAATCGCATGCCGTTCTCGGTGAGCGTCCCCGTCTTGTCGGCACAGACCACGTTCACGCGGGCCAGGCCCTCGATGGCGGGCAATTCGTTGACCAGGCATTGCCGTTGACCCAGCCGAACCACGCCGACGGCGAAGGCGATCGAGGTCATCAGCACAAGGCCCTCCGGCACCATCGGCACCAGCGCGGCCACCATGCCCAGAAGCGACGCCTTGATCCCGTTCTGGCTGATGAAGAGCTGATTGACGATCGTGAGGATGCCCGCGGGGATCAGCAACCACGTGATGACCCGCAGGATCTGATCGATCCCAGACCGGAGTTCGGAGGACACCAGCGTGAACTTCGACGCCTCCGCGGCGAGCTGCGCCGCATACGCCTCGCCACCCACCTTGGTGGCCCGGTATGCGCCGCCGCCGGCGACCACAAAGCTCCCCGAGAGCACGTGCGCACCTGGATCCTTGTCGACCGGGTCGGCCTCGCCGGTGAGCAACGACTCGTCGACGTCGAGCGCGACAGCCTCCACGACGTCGCCGTCCACCACGATCTGATCCCCGGCCCCGATCTCGATGATGTCGTCGAGGACGACCTCGTCGGGTGGGAGTTCACTGACGACCCCGTCGCGGCGAACACGCGGACGGGTCTGCCCAACGATGGCGAGCTTGTCCAGGGTCCGCTTGGCCCGAACCTCCTGGATGATGCCGATTCCACTGTTGGCCACGATCAACAATCCGAACAATCCGTTGATGAACGAACCGGTGAAGGCCACGATCGCGAACAGGACGCCGAGAATCGCGTTGATGCGGGTGAACACGTTGGCCCGCACGATGTCGGAGACGGTCCGTCCGGACCGGTCCGGCAGTGCGTTCACCTGACCGGCCGCAACGCGCGCCGCGACCTCGTCTGCGGTGAGGCCGGGCACGGCGGCCGTCGTCGGTGACGTCACGCGGACTTCTCCCACCAGTCACGGCTCGTCAGGCCAGTGCCTGCGCGGGAAACGAGGTCGATGGCGCCGCCGGGCTGCGGCACGAGGACCGTAGTGGCGTTGCGGGCGGCATGCGGCAGCAACCGAGCGATCGGCTCACCCCACGGGTGACGGGCCAGATTGAAAGTGCCCCAATGGATCGGGATCATCACCGCATCGGTACCCGCCGAGCCCGACAGCATCCGGTGGATGGCGACCGCCTCCTCCGGGTTGACGTGGATGTCGGGCCAGACCGGGTCGTAGGCGCCGACCGCGATGAGGGTCACGTCGAACGGCCCGTGCAGTGCGCCGAGGTCGGCGAAGCGTTCGGTGTACCCGGTGTCGCCGGAGAAGAATGCGCGATGCACCGGCCCCCGGATCGCCCAGCTGGCCCACTGGGTGAGGTTGCGGGCCAGCGCACGACCCGAGAAGTGTCGCGCCGGACCACACGTGAACGTCACTGCGCCCGACGGTGTCTGCACCGTCACGTCCCCCCACCAATCCGCCTGCCGGATACGGACTCCCGGGATACCCCAGCGCACCAGGTGTGCGCCCACACCGACGGGAGCGACGAAGATCGCGTCGGGCATCGCTCGCGCGATGGCCGCCACCGTCTCCATGTCGAGATGGTCGTAGTGGTCGTGGCTGATCAGGACCACATCGACGGGCGGCAGGTCGGCCACCGTCACCGGCGACGGGTGCAGTCGCGCAGGTCCGATCTGCTGGCTCGGTGAGCACCGCAGGCTGAACACCGGATCAGTGAGCACCCGCACCCCGTCGATGTCGATCAACGCCGAAGCGTGTCCGAGCCAGGTCACGGCCAGTGAGCCGGGCTCGTCGAACTCGGGCCGCGTCACCATGATGGGACGACGCGGGCGGCCGGGACGCCGGAGCATGTCGGCGAACACCGACAGATCCGGGGTCGCCTCGCCGGCCGGTTCCGGATTGTCGAAGGCACCTCCGACGCGGTGCGGCGAGGCCTCGACGTGCGGCAATATCTCGTCGCGGGTCGCCCCGAGCGCCATCGCGGGCGCCAGGCCGGCATCGGCGAGCCGGCCGACTGCGGCGTCGGCCACCTTAGAACCCGCCAACGCAACCCGGCCGATCGCCCGTGTCGCCACTTCGGTACCACCCTTGCCCGTCATCGATGTCACGATCACCAACCTAGTGGTACGAGTTTGGCACGGTCGATCAAGATCGCTCGACAGGTCGTTGCCACTGATAAGCTCCCTGAGCACTTGTTCATACGCACGCGCTGGGTCGCGTGCGGGCGTAGAGGTAGACGTTCTGTGGCACGGATGTCGGTCGACGAGCGACGCAGGGCGCTCATCGAGTCAGCGTTTCGCGTAATTGCCGACCACGGCGTGGAGGGGGCCACGACGCGGCGGATCTGCGCTCACGCGGGGATGCCCCTCGCGAGCTTTCACTATGCGTTCGAGAGCCGAACGGCCTTGCTCAGCGCCGTGATGGAGACTGCGGTACCCACCGACATCACGGAAATGCTCGACACGGTGATTCACGACACCGACGTCGATAATGCAGATAGCAACAGCAAACGCCTCGGGATGCAGGAGAACATGGAACGTCAGCTGACGACGTTCTTCGATCTGGTGAAGGCCGACCCCGGGCGCACACAGGCGACCATCTCGCTGGGCATCTACGCACACAACCATCCGGAGCTGCAGAGCTACGGCAAGCGGATGTACGAGAAGCAGTTCGAGGTGGCTGCCGTCGCGTTGCGGATTGCCGCGGAACGGTCGGGGGTGCGGTGGAGTCAACCACCCGAGACGCTGGGTCCCACCGTGATCGCCACCACCAACTCGATCACCCTGATCTATCTGAGTACCGCCGACGAGGAGGTGATCCGCTCGGTCATGGCGTCGGCCGTGCGGGCGATGATGACCTATGTCGTCGAGGACTGATCCGCACTCTCTGGTCTGGTCCGACGATCCCGACGCCTACTGGGCGGGAATCGACCGGGCGGTCCGCGACGCCGGACTCGACGCGCCCGTCCTCGCTCTCGATCGCAGAGCACTGGACCACAACGTCGCCGACCTGACCGCCCGGGCCGGATCGGTTCCGATCCGGATCGCGTCGAAGTCGCTGCGGGTGCGGTCGGTCATCGATGACGTGCTGCGCCGGCCCGGTTTCGCCGGCGTCCTGGCCTACGATCTCGCCGAAGCCGTCTGGTTGGCAACGGTTTCCGGCGTCGCGGACGTTCTCGTCGGCTATCCGTCGACGAGGCGCTCGGCGATTGCCGCCCTGGCGGCCGACGAGGTGGCAGCGGCGCAGGTAACGCTCCTTGTCGACTCGACCGACCAACTCGACCTCATCGACGCGGTCGTGCCAACTGACCGGCGGCCGACGATCCGTGTGGCCATCGACGTCGACGCCTCCTATCGGTTGCTGCATGGACGCGTGCACATCGGAGTGCGCCGGTCTCCGGTGCACAGCCGGACCGATGCGGTGCGCCTGGCCAGGCAGATCGCTGCGCGGCCCGGATTTCGGCTCGTCGGCGCGATGTCGTACGAGGCCCAGGTCGCCGGGGTCGGCGACGCGGTCGAATCATCGGCACTGCGCAACCGGGCGGTCGCGCTGATGCAGCGCAGATCGATGGCCGAACTGCGCCGTCGCCGCGGCAGCATCATCGCGGCGCTGCGCGAGGTTGCCGATCTCGAGATCGTCAACGCGGGCGGCACCGGTTCGATCGAGGAGACCGCGCGCGACCGTTCGATCACCGACATCGCCGCCGGCAGCGGGCTTTTCGGCGGTCACCTGTTCGACGGATACCGGCGATTCCGGCCGGCGCCAGCCCTGGGCTTCGGTCTGGACGTGGTCCGCCGCCCGGCCACCGACATCGCGACCTGTGCGGGCGGCGGATGGATCGCGTCCGGACCGCCCGGCTCGGACCGTCAACCGAAGCCGGTGTGGCCCAGCGGACTTGGATTCCTCGGCACAGAAGGGGCCGGCGAGGTTCAAACGCCCTTGCGTGGCCGGTCCGCCACAAAGCTGAGCATCGGCGACCGAGTGTGGTTCCGGCACACGAAATCCGGCGAGGCATGTGAGCGGGCCACCGAGGTGGCCTTGATCGAACGGGACGACGACGGCACCACCCGGGTACGCGACGTCGTCCCGACCTATCGGGGTGAGGGACAGTGCTTTCTATAACGCAGGGGTCGGCAACGCCGGTGTGGCGCAACTGGGGTGGAACCCAGTCGGCGGCACCCTCTCTGGTGGTGACGCCGCACGACACCGCAGAGCTCGTCGAGGTGATCACCCGGGCCCGCTCCGATGGGCGCACCGTCAAACCGGCGGGCGCCGGGCACAGCTTCTCCGGCATCGGGGTGCCCGGCGACATCCTCGTGGACCTCTCGGCCATGCGCGGCCTCATCGAGGCCGACGCCGACCGGTCGCGGGTCACCCTTCGCGGCGGCACGCACCTGTTCGAGATCCCGGAACTCCTTGCTCCACACCGGCTTGCGATGGCCAATCTCGGTGACGTGGACCGGCAGACGATCACCGGCGCGACGTCGACCGGCACGCATGGCACCGGCCTTCGGTTCGGCGGCATCAGCACGCAGGTGGTCGGCGCCACCGTCGTCACCGGCACCGGCGCGGTGCGGACCATCGGCGAGGACGACCCGGACCTGCCCGCAGTGGCACTGGGGCTCGGCGCTCTCGGCGTAGTCGTCGACCTGACCCTGGCATGCGTGCCGGCCTTCTACATGCGCGCGGAGGAACTGCCCGTGTCGGCGGACGATGCGATCGACGGCTTCCTCGAGCGGGTCCACGCCCACGACCATCACGAGTTCTATTGGTTTCCGCACACCAATTGCGCTCTCGCCAAGACGAACACCCGACTCGGACCCATCGCCGAGGTGTCCGGCCCCGGACGGGTGCGGCGGTGGATCGACGACGAACTGCTCAGCAACAAGCTCTATCACGGCATGTGCGAGATCGGAATGCGGATACCGTCCGCCGTGCCCGCCATCGCCCAGGTCGCCGGTCGAGCGCTGTCGGCCCGCACGTACACCGATACCTCGACCCGGGTGTTCATCTCGTCGCGCACCGTCCGATTCCGCGAGATGGAGTACGCGGTCGAGCTCGACGCGATTCCCGATGTGCTGCACGAGATTCGGACGATGATCGATCGGCGGCGGTATCGGGTGAGCTTCCCCGTCGAGGTACGGGCCGCGGCCGCCGACGATCTGATGCTGTCGACCGCTTCCGGTGGCGCGCGCGGCTACGTCGCGGTGCACCGGTATCACCGCGACAACCCGGCCGATGCCGCCGCCTACTTCGCCGATGTCGAGTCCATCATGGTCGAGCATCGCGGTCGACCGCACTGGGGCAAAATGCACACACGCGACGCCGACCACCTGCGCAGCGTCTATCCGCGATTCGACGAATTCCTCTCGGTGCGTGACCGATACGATCCCGACCGGGTGTTCACCAACCCCTACCTCGACCGCGTGCTCGGCCCCACCGCTGTCTGAGGCGCGACGGAGACCACTCGGCCCACCTCAGCTCAGGAGCGGAAGTGGGCCGAGGACGATCAGTCGGTCGGCTCCTTCTCCGCCGACTCCGCCGGGGCATCCACCGCGATGTCCGACGTCGCCGACGCGGACACGGGCGGCTGAGCGGGCAGCACGTGCTCGCCGGTCTTGTCACATGACAACGCCAACGAGCTGATGTACTGCTTCTCCCCGTTCGGCCCCGGTACCGCCGAGGCGATCATGTCGGGCCGTTCGAACTCGATGCCGGTGACACAGCACAACAGTCGCACGTCGGTCGGATTGCCGTGTTCGTCGTACATCGGGATGTCGATACCGTCGTCGGTGCGGCGCAGGTAGTACTTGCCCTTGGTCGCGAGCGCGATGATGGGCGGCAGCACGAGCGCGAGCACCAAGGCCACCAGCGGCGAGTACGGCTGGATGGTGTCCCCGAAGACATGGAAGTAAACCATGATCGACAGGGTGCCGGAGACGATCACCGACACGAAGCCGACCGGGTTGAAGTTGTAGAGCATGCCGCGCCGGAACTCGGGTTCCTTCGGTGAGATCTTCAGTAGGTACTTGTTGATCGCGATGTCGGAGGCGACGGTCACGATCCAGGCGATTGCCAGGTTGGCGTAGAAGTTCAGCAGTTCGTTGAGGAAGCTGAACATGTTTGCCTCCATCAGCACGATGGCGATGGTGACGTTGAAGACCAGGAACACCAGACGTCCTGGGTAGGTCTTGGTGACACGCGTGAAACTGTTGGTCCAGGCGAGCGAGCCCGAATACGCGTTGGTCACGTTGATCTTCACTTGACTGATGACCACGAGGATCACCGCCAGCGTCATGGCCAGCCAGTGCGGCATGAACTCTTCGTACACGGCCAGGAACTGGTGCACGGGCTCATTGGCCACTCCAGCCGACTCGGCGAAGTTCATGATGAGGTACACCGCGAGGAAGAGACCGACGACCTGCTTGATGGCACCGAAGATGACCCAGCCGGGACCGGCGGTCAGCACGGCGGTCCACCACTTGCGGCTGTTCTCAGGGGTTTTCGGCGGCATGAAGCGCAGGTAGTCGATCTGTTCGGCGATCTGCGCGATCAGCGACAGACAGACACCGGCGGCGAGCATGGTGCCGGCAAATGAGACCCCGTGCCCGGCTTGGCCGTCGGTGCCACCACTGAAGGAGAGGAAATCACCGATGGCATCGGGGTGTTTGAAGACCAGGTACAGGAAGGGCGCGACCATCATCAGCAACCACAGCGGAGTCGTCCAGACCTGCAATTTCGCAAGGGTGTTCATGCCGTAGATCACCAGTGGGATGATCAGCACCGACGACGCCAGATAACCGAGCCACAGCGGGATGTTGAGGCCGAGCTTGAGGCCCTGGGCCATGATCGACCCCTCGAGCGCGAAGAAGATGAATGTGAACGACGCAAAGATCACGTTGGTCAGGACTGACCCGTAGTAGCCGAATCCACTTCCGCGCGTTATGAGGTCGAGGTCGATGTTGTACCGGGCCGCGTAGTACGACAGCGGGTAGCCGGTGAGCATGATGACGATCGCGAAGAACAGGATGCCCCAGAGGGCGTTACCCGTTCCGTTGGCGATGCCGATGTTGGCGCCGATCGCGAAGTCGGCGAGGTAGGCGATACCGCCGAGCGCGGAGATCGCGACGACGCCGGGACCCCATTTGCGGTAGCTGCGCGGCGCAAACCGCAGTGTGTAGTCCTCGAGCGATTCTCGCGCCGCGGCGGCTGCTGCACCGGTGGCGATGATGCTGTGTTCTGCGTTCTCGATATCACCGATGTCTTCGGTGAAATGATGAGCTTCCTTCGACATACTTCTCCCCTGCTATGTGACGGGATTGCCTGAAGGGAAGCTAAGGATCGCGTGTTTCGGTCAGTTGATCGAAATGTTTCCGCGAGGATAATTCGGGCCAGATGTCCGATATGTCGGGATGATCGATGCCTGTCAGGCGCCGATGAACTTGGGGGCCCGCTTCTCGGTCCGCGCCGCGCGACCCTCCTGCAGATCCGCACTCTCCCAAGCGCGCATCATTGCCGCGAGGCGCTCCTCGGGGGCGGCATCGCGCGCGCCGTCACCGTTGAGGACGAGCTTGTAGTGCTGAAGGGTGAGCGGCGCGAACGCTGCGATCGTCGACGCCCAGTGCTGCGCGTCAGCGAGATCGCCGATGCGGTTGGCGAATCCGAGTTGGTGGGCCCGGTCGGAGGTCAGCGGATCGCAGCCGATCAGCATGCCGCGCGCATGCCCGGCACCAACCAGCGACACCAGCCGTCGGATCGTCCACTCATCAACCGCCACACCGATCTTCGCGGCCGGAATGCCGGCCAGAGCGTCGGGCGCCATCACCCGGAGGTCGGCTGCCATCGCCAGTTGCAGGCCCGCGCCGAGCGCGCTTCCGTTCAGCGCGGCGATCACCGGCACCGGCGTCGACTCGATCAACTGCAGTGTCGCGATGAGCTTGTCGAGGAAGTTCTTGTCGTAGACGGGTCCTGACAGGTCGGCCCCGGCGCAGAACACATGACCACGGCCGGTCAGCACGATCGCGCGCGCCCCCTGCTCGACCGCTCCGGCGAAAGCGTCCGCCAGTTCGGACACCATGAGCTCGTCGAGCGCATTGCGCTTGTCTACGCGATCCAACTCGATCGTGACGACGGCATCTTGCGTACTGAAGTGAATCCGCTGAGCTGAACTGACCATGCGCGGAAGCCTACCGATCGCTGTGCCCGCCGGTGTCGCGCAGGTCAATTTTCTCTTGCCATGCCAGGCTTGCAGAGTGGACAACACCGCCAAATCCGACGTGCTGGTGATCGGTGGGGGCCAAGCGGGCTTGTCGGCAGCCTACTTCTTGCAGCGTTTCGGCCTCGACGACCGATATCTCGTCGTCGACCACGCCCCTCACCCTGGTGGCGCTTGGCAGTTCCGCTGGCCGACGCTCACGCTGGCCGCAGCCAACCACGTCCACGATCTTCCCGGATACGGATTGATCGAGGCGCTCGGTGTCGAGTGCGACGAGTTCCCGGCACGAACGGCAGTACCCGAATATTTCGGCAAGTACGAGAAGAAGTTTGGCCTACGCGTCGAGCGTCCCGTGCACGTGCGCTCGGTCCACCACGATGCCGACGGGTTCTTGTCGACGCGCGACGATGGCCGCGAGGTGCGGTCGCAACTCATCGTCAACGCCACCGGCACCTGGGATCGTCCGTTCATCCCACATGTGCCCGGTGCCGCGGATTTCGGTGGGCGACAACTGCACACCCACGATTACACCGGCCCCGACGAGTTCGCCGGCAAACGGGTCCTGGTGGTAGGTGCGGGCATCTCCGCGATCCAACTTCTCATCGAGATCGCACGTGAATCCGAAGGCGCACAGACCTTCTGGTGCTCACGCACCGAACCGGTGTTCAATCCCCGCCCGTTCTCGCCCGAGCAGGGGCGGGAAGCGGTGGCCCGCGTCGAACGTCGCGTCCGCGCGGGCCTGCCCCCGACATCGGTGGTCTCGGTGACCGGGCTGGCGCTCACGCCGGCGGTCGCAGCGGCCCGCGACGACGGAATCCTCACGTGGCGACCGATGTTCACCCGAATCACCGAGACCGGTGTGTGCTGGGACTGCGACGAGGGCCGCGACCACCTCGACGTCGACGTGATCTTCTGGAACACCGGATTCCGCAGCGCCCTCGACCATCTCGCGCCGCTGCATCTGCGTGGACCGGGCGGCGGCATCACCATGACCGGACGTCTCGCCACCGTCGTCGAATCCGATCCCCGCGTCCAACTTCTCGGATACGGACCGTCGGCGTCGACCATCGGCGCGAACCGCGCCGGGCGCGAGGCCGCCCGCGTGGCTCGCGATCTGCTCGCGAGACCCTCCTCCGCCGGCTGACGTGCGAGCCAATCCGTTGGATGTCTGTACGCCCCAGCCCGTCCAAGTGCACTGTGCACTTGATCTGGCCCCCAGGTACAGATTCCCGCAGTTCAGAAGGCCAAAGCAGTACGCTCCGATCAGCCGACGCGGAGCTCTTTGCCGCAGTCGCCGTTGGTGCTGCCCGGGCCGATGCTCGAGGTATTCGCCGCAGCGAGAACCAGCGCGATCCGCCCCTTGCCGGTCTTCAGATTCGGCACGGTGAGGGTATTGGCAGATCCGACGACCCGCTTACGTACGTCACCGCCACCGTTCTTGCCGGTGTCGAGATTCGCCCAGGTCACGCGGAAGGTCTGCTGGTATCCCAGCAACGACATCGAGTTGGTCTTCAGGGTGAACGTCACTGTGTCCGAGCCGATCTGGGTCGCCGACGCGGTGCTGTTCGCCTGGATGACAAACAGGTTCGGATTCGCATAGGTGAACGAGCACAACTGGGTGGTCGCACCCTGCGCAGGCGCTGACACGGCAGCGGGCAGGACAGCGGCACCGAGCCCTAGTGCCGAGACAGCGATGGCGGTGCGAGCGGTATTCCTCACGAACTTCCTTTCGTCTGCGGGTGATGTGCGGGCACTGTCGGCCACGTCACATCGGTCATATCGGGCGACCCACCCAGATCATTAACACAACCGAACAATTCGGCTCCTCAGTGATGGTCGCTGTTGACATTTCGTTGTGTTTTCACAACACTCTGATATGTGAGTCCAGTACGACGCGGAGACAAGCTCCCGATCTACAACCGCATCGCGGTGCTGCGTGCCGAGCGCAGGATGTCGCGGGCCGATCTCGCCGCGCTGGTCGGCATCAATGTTCAGTCGGTCGGCGCACTCGAACGCGGCGACAACTACCCCAGCCTCGACCTCGCGTTCCGGATCTGCGCGGTCTTCGACCTCCCCGTCGAAGCCGTGTTCAGCCGCACCGAGTTCGGCGCGATGTCGGCCGAGCTCTACCGCCGCACCGCCGAACGCGGCGACACGCAGATCACCGGCACGAAGACCGACGTCACGATGACACCAGCACCCGACTGACACAAGCACCCGACTAGGGAGGTATGCAATGAACGACCCCAACGTCGCGATACCCGCAGAGGCAACACCGGCCCTCTGGCGACGCTACGACGAATGGCGCGGCAATCGATACCTTCAGTTCAATCAGCGTCACGCACATCAGCTCTCGACGTGGCGCAATCGCCCTGGGTATCGGCGGCTCGTGTTGCTGCTCGCTTTCATGCTCGCCATGATGATCGTGGCAACCGTCATGGCGTTCAGCAGCCGAACCTGGTTCGTCATCCCGTTCCTGGTGGGCCTCGCCGGGGTCATGGCCTCGCTGTATCTGCTGCGCATCGTCACCGGGTCGGTGGCCGACGCCCCGGTGTCCGCACTCGACGAAATACAACTGGCACAGCGGAATTCGGCGCGTTCGATCGGCCTGTTCGTCATGTTCGTGCTCATGTTCGTCCCGTACCTCGTCCTCATCGCCCTGAGCATCGGCGACGACCCGGTGTCCGCCGACCTCGTGTACGGCACTGCGGTACTGCTCATCTCGCTGCTGCTGACCGCGATGTGCGTCCCGACGATGCTCACCGCCTGGTGGATGAGCGAACCCGACCCCGAGGACCTCGCCATCCCCAAAGATCTCGACGATACCGAAAGGACCACACAGTGACCGCACCGCTCATCGTCGACGGCCTGCACAAACGCTATGGCGACCTGATAGCCCTGCAGGACATGACCTTTCACGTCGATCCCGGTGAGATCTTCGGATTCGTCGGCAGTAACGGGGCAGGCAAGTCCACCACCATGCGGATCGTCCTCGGTGTGCTGTCCGCCGATGCCGGCGAGGTTCGGCTCGGGGACCGCCGCATCGACCTGCAACTCCGCCGACGCATCGGCTACATGCCCGAGGAGCGCGGACTGTATCCGAAGATGAAGGTTGGCGAACAACTTCGGTTCCTCGCCCGACTGCACGGCATGACGCCGTCGGAGGCAGCCGACGCCGTGAGACGGTGGACGCAGCGTCTCGGGGTCGGCGAAAGGGTCGACGACAACGTCGGCGACCTCAGCCTCGGCAACCAGCAACGCGTCCAACTGGCCGCGGCACTCGTCCATGACCCCGACGTGCTGGTGCTCGACGAACCATTCTCCGGACTCGATCCGGTTGCCGTCGACGTGATGAGCGACGTCCTCAAAGAGAAGGCCGCCGAGGGAATCCCGGTGATCTTCTCGTCGCACCAACTCGACCTCGTGCAGCGATTGTGCGACCGGGTGGGAATCGTCGCCAAGGGACAGATGCGCGCCCTCGGCGCTGTCGACGCGCTTCGCGGGCGGGACGGTATGACGTTGGAGGTGATCGGCCCAAGGACCGACATCCGTTGGGCCGATGGAATTTCCGGCGTCCTCGATGCCGATTACTCCGACCAGCGCGACGGCCGTACCGTACTGCGGATCGATCCCGACGGCGTCGACGATCAGCAGATCCTGGCTGCCGCACTGCACCACGGTCCGGTGCACCGGTTCGCCACCTCCACCCCATCCCTCACCGAACTCTTCCGAGAGGTGGTGTCCGTATGACGACCACGCACAGCATTTCCCCCGAAACCCGCGCGACGACGTCGATCGCTCTCATCGCCCAGCGGGAGATCACGACTCGCGTACGCACCAGGTCGTTTGTCGCCACGACCGCGATCCTCATGATCGTCATCATCGCGGGCCTCATCGTGTGGTCGGTCTTCAGCGGCGGCGGAGACTCCAAGGAACGAATCGGGTTGGTGGGCAACGACTCTACCCTGACCGCCGCGATCACCGCGGTCGGGGATCAGAGTGGCACACCGGTCACTGTGGTGACACTGGCGTCCACCGATCAGGCCCGTGACCGGGTCGCCGACGGCGATCTGGAAGCCGTGGTCGTCACCGGGCCCAACTCGTCGTACACCCTGATCAGCAAGGACGGCATCGAGGAGTCGCTGTCCGGCGTCCTGCGCGGTGCGATCGCCCAGACCGAACTCGCTCGCGGTCTTGCCGCGCGCAACGTCGACGCCACAACACTGCCGCAGCCATCCATCTCGATGAGCGAGACCGAACCCGCGGACCCCGCCGTGGGGCAGCGGATCGTCGTCGCCATCGTCGGATCGATGCTGCTGATCACCGCCATCATGATGGGCGGCAACATGATCGCCGTCGGCGTGGTCGAGGAGAAGACGTCGCGCATCGTCGAACTCCTGCTCGCCACGATCAAACCGCTGCACCTCATGTGGGGCAAGATCATCGGTATCGGGGTGGTCGCGCTCGGTCAGATGGTGTTGCTCGGAATCACCGCGCTCATCGCGGGCACGGCCACCGGCATGCTCACCATCGCGGGTACAGCACTCGGCATGTTCGCCGCGGTACTGATCTGGTTCCTGCTCGGATTCGTGTTCTTCGCAACGCTGTACGCTGCCGCCGGGCGATGGTGTCCCGACAGGAGGAAATCGGGTCGACGATCACGCCGCTGACGATCCTGTCCCTGGCCGTCATGTACTCGGGCATCTTCGGCATCCAGGCACTCGACTCGACGTTCATTCAGACGCTGTCCTGGATACCGCCGTTCAGCTCAGTGCTCATCCCGATCCGAATCGCCACCGGCGACACAGATCCGGTTCAGATCGTCGTCTCGCTGCTGCTGATGGTCGCGGCCTGCGTCATCGCCACCTGGCTGGCCGCCAAGGTGTACCAACGATCCATCCTCCGCACCGGATCGCGCGTCAAATGGGGTGAGGCACTGCGGCTGTCGCGGTGATGCATCCACTGCCGAGCGGTGCGAGTCCCCACTCGCCGGCTGAGGTGCGAGCCTGCGAGCCTCGAAGCCCCTGGTGAGATATGCGATGTCGTCTCACCTGGCCTTCGAGGCTCCTCGCTGGCGCTCGTCGCACCTCAGGCAGCGGAGGTTGGCTCCGTTCCCACGAATCCAGGCTCAGGCAGCGGAGCGCTCTCGCTTGCGCTCGCTTTAGGTCAGCAGCGGAATGGGCGGCGTGCGTTGTTTGGCGCAGCTTGCCGCTCCAACCAGCAGGGGTGGTCACAGAGAACGGTAGCGCCGCAGCGCCTCTTCGCGTTCGGCCTTGTGGTCGACGATGGGTTCGGGGTAGTCGGCGGTACCGACCTCGGGTACCCAGCGTGCGACGTACTCACCGTCGGGATCGAACTTCTTGGCCTGTGTCTCCGGGTTGAACACCCGAAAGTACGGTGCCGCATCGGTTCCGGTGCCGGCCGCCCACTGCCAGCCGTGCTGGTTCGATGCCATGTCGCCGTCGACGAGCTGGTCGAGGAACCAGCGGGCACCCCACCACCACGGCAGATGCAGGTCCTTCACCAGGAACGACGCCGTGATCATTCGAACGCGGTTGTGCATGAAGCCGGTCTGCGCCAGTTGACGCATCCCGGCGTCGACGATCGGGAAGCCGGTGCGACCCTCCCGCCAGGCGTCGAATCGGCGTTCGGCGTCCTTGTCGGTGTCGAGATCGATGTCGTCGAATCCGCTGTTCCAGTTGTGCCACAGACTGTCCGGCCAGTGATACAGCACGTCGGCGTAGAAGTCCCGAAACGCCAGCTCGCGGAGATAGGCTGCGGCAGAAGGATTCCGCCCGTCGAGATCGGCGGCCATCGTGCGCGGATGGATGTTTCCGTACTTCAGGTAGACCGACATCCGGCTGCTCGCGTCGAGATCGGGACGGTCACGGTCGGAGTCGTATCCGTCGAGATCCTCCGCCACGAACTCGTTCCACCGTGCACGCGCGGCGTCCTCCCCCGCAACCACGTCGATCTTCGTCGGGGACGCCGGCACGCGGATGCGACCCGACTTCCGAATATCGCTGGGATCGACAACGTCCGACGCCTCAAACGGACCCGCAGGCTTGCGCCAACCGTGCTCGCGCCACTGCCGGAAGAAGGGCGTGAACACCTTGTACGGTTCACCGTCGGACTTGGTGATGCGTCCCGGCGACACCAGATACGGCGACCCTAGCGACTCGAACGCCACGTCACCGAGTTCGCGCACGACGGCGTCGTCGCGCCTGCGCCCGAACGGCGAAAAGTCTTCGCTCACATGAACAGAACCGGCGTCTACCGACGCAACCAGCCGCGGGACCTCGACCTCCGGCCGGCCACGGACCACGAGCAAATTGCCGTCGAGCTTGGTGTTCAGCTCACGCAACGAGTCGAACAAGAACGCGAGGCGACGCTCGCCCGACGACTTCTCCAGCAGCGGGTCGAGGACGAAACAGACCAGGACACGACCACGTTCGGCCGCGGCCACAGCCGCAGGAAGGTCGTCGAGCCGCAGGTCGCGGCGCAACCACAGGAGAGAAGTGTCAGACACCCAGCAGGTCGATGACGAAGACGAGAGTGCGCCCGGAGAGTCGGTGTCCGGCACCGGCAGGTCCGTAGGCAAGCTCCGGCGGCACCGTCAGCTGACGGCGCCCTCCGACCTTCATGCCGGGAATCCCTTCCTGCCATCCCGGAATCAGCCGGTCGAGCGGGAAGTTGGCCGACTGACCGCGATCCCAGGACGAATCGAACTCTTCACCGGACTCGAAGTCGACTCCCACGTAATGGACGTCGACGATCCCACCACGCTGGGCCTCTTCACCGTCGCCGATCACCAGATCCTTGATGGTCAGCTCGGCGGGCGCGGGGCCGTCCTGGAATTCGACTTCGGGCTTTTCGGTACTGGTCACTGGACTCTCCTTTGAGTCGTTCGGATCAGAGGTGCGCAGGACGCGTCAGCGGTCACCCATGGAGACGTAGTCGCGTTCGGTGTAACCGGTGTAGAGCTGGCGCGGACGGCCGATCTTGCCGGCGGGATCCTGATTCATCTCGCGCCAGTGCGCGATCCACCCGGGCAGACGTCCGAGTGCGAACAGCACGGTGAACATGCGCGTCGGGAATCCCATGGCGCGGTAGATGACCCCGGTGTAGAAGTCCACGTTCGGGTACAGCTTGCGTTCGATGAAGTAGTCGTCGGACAGCGCGACCTCTTCGAGGCCCTTGGCGATGTCGAGCAGATCGTCCTGCACGCCAAGGGATTCCAGGATCGTGTCGGCGGTCTTCTTCACGATCGCGGCACGCGGATCATAGTTCTTGTACACGCGGTGACCGAAGCCCATCAGCTTGACGCCGGCTTCTTTGTTCTTGACCTTGGTCATGAACTCCTTGGTGTCACCACCGGAAGCCTTGATGTCGTCCAGCATTTCGAGCACGGCCTGGTTGGCGCCGCCGTGCAGCGGACCCCAGAGTGCGTTGATGCCGCCGGAGATCGAGGTGAACAGGTTGGCCTGCGACGAGCCGACCAGACGCACCGTCGACGTCGAGCAGTTCTGCTCGTGATCGGCGTGCAGGATGAACAGCATGTCGAGGGCCTTGGCGACCTCGGGATTGACCTCGTAGGGCTCGGCCGGGAAGCCGAAGGTCATCCGCAGGAAGTTCTCGACCAGGCTCAGCGAGTTGTCCGGGTAGAGGAACGGCTGGCCCGACGACTTCTTGAAGGCGTAAGCAGCAATGGTCGGGAGCTTGGCCAGAAGACGGATCGTCGACAACTCGACCTGCTCCGGATCCTTCGGGTCGAGCGAGTCCTGGTAGTAGGCGCTCAGTGCGTTCACCGCACTCGAGAGCACCGGCATCGGATGCGCGTTGCGCGGGAATCCGTCGAAGAACCGCTTGAGGTCCTCGTGCAGCAACGTGTGGCGCTGGATTTTGGTGGTGAACTCTTCGAGCTGCGACGGCGTCGGGAGCTCACCGTAGATGAGCAGGTAGCTGACCTCGATGAAGGTCGAACTCTCGGCCAGCTGCTCGATCGGGATTCCGCGATAGCGCAGGATGCCCACGTCGCCGTCGATGTAGGTGATCGCAGACTTGGTCGACGCAGTGTTGACGAAACCACCGTCGAACGTGGTCAGGCCGGTCTCGGCGAGGAACTTTCCGAGTGCGACGGAGTCGCTGCCCTCGGTGGCCTTCAGGATCGGCAGCTCCAGCTGTCCACCGGGGTAGGTGACGGTTGCTGATGCGGTGTCGGATGCCTGGTCGGCTGGGACTGTTTCAGCAGACACACGAACCCCTTTGCTCAGGTCAGAGTTGACGATGTCCGGGTGGGACATACAGGTATAAACCTAGTCGCTTCTGAGCTCGCTCGCCCACGGAGGGTCCGCGCCCGGGCGGGTGACGGTCACCGCAGCGACGTGAACTGCGAATTCGGCGACGCTGCGCCACTGTTCGGACCCCAGCGAACCGACGGCTGCGGGAGTGAGCGCGCCGAGCCGGTCGAGCCCGTGCAGGACGCCGCCCATGATGCTGTCGCCGGCCCCGATGGTGTCGACGACGTCGACCTCGGGCGCAGACACTGTCACGGTGTCGCCGGCGGTCCGGATGCTCAGGCCGTCGGCTCCGGCGGTGGTCACGACCGCGGTGACCCCGTTGTCGATCCAGTCCTGCGCACCACTTCCATCGGTCCCGGACGCCAGGAACGCGGCGTCCTCGTCGGATAGTTTCACGACGTCGACGAAGGGCATCCAGGCCCGGAACCTGCGGCGATAGGCGTCGGCGTCGTCGATCACGGCCGCGCGGATGTTCGGGTCGAGGGCCACCAGCCGACCGTCGTCGTGGCAATGGCGCAGCAGGTTCTCGTACACCGTCGCGCCCGGCTCCAACACCAGCGAGAGCGTGCCGAAACAAACGGCGGCAACGGTCGCCGGCAACGAACCCGGGTCGCCGACCGCACGATCCGCGGTGCCCCCGACGTAGAACGAGTAGTGCGCAGCACCATCGTCACCGATCGTCGCCAGCGCGAGTGAGGTGGGCTCGTCGCGGCGCTGGACGAACGCGGTTCCCACGCCACTGGCCTGGAGGGCGTCGAGGATTGCGGTGCCATATGTGTCCGACGACACCGCTGAGAGAAACGACACCGCACTGCCCAGCCGACCGAGCGTCACCGCAACGTTGAACGGGCCGCCCCCGAGTGCGGGCTGCAGCGGCGACAGGGGGCGCCCCGACCCACGTGCCACGCGATCGGTCGCCACGACGTCGACCAGCGCCTCACCGCAGACGACGATCTCCCTCATCGAGCCATCCGATCGACGCATGTCACGGGCCCAGTGTGCCACTGCGTGATACCCGCTCGGGGCGTTCCACGCCGGTAGGCTCGGTTCATGCGGGAGTTGCCGGCCGGTCACGACGCGGTGGTGCTCGATTTCGCGCTCGACGAGTCGCCCACCGACGCTGTTCTGGCTGCGGTGTCGGCACTGCGGGCGGCCATCGAGGCGGGCGGGCTCGTCCACGTCACCGACGTGATCCCCAGCGCCCATACGGTCGTGGTGCAGGCAACCCCGGGACGCGGCATCGATGTGCTGGGAGTTCATCGGGCGCTGCGATCGGGTCGCGCGCGGGATGATCCCGCGCGAGCGCCGGCCGAGGTCGAGATCCCGGTGATCTACGACGGCGACGACATCAACGACGTGGCACGGTTGCTCGACACCTCCGCCGAGGAGGTGGGCCGATTGCACCGCGACACCTCCTGGCGAGTCCAATTCATGGGCTTCGCACCGGGTTTCGGATATCTGGTAGCGGCGGATCCGGCGTCGGACCCGTTTGCCACCGTCGGTCGGCGCTCCGAGCCGCGCACGCGGGTACCCGAGGGGGCGGTCGCGATCGCCGCAGGCTACAGCGCCGTCTACCCCCGGCAGAGCCCGGGTGGCTGGCAATTGTTGGGCCGCACAGAAATTGCGCTCTGGGATCAGACCGCGACGCCGCCCGCGCTGCTGGCGCCGGGCACGATCGTCCGGTTCGTCGAGGCCCGCACATGACGGTCGTGACCGTCGTCGCCACCGGACCGCTGGCGACGATCCAGGACCTCGGCCGTCCCGGGTACGCACATCTCGGGGTGCCCGGTTCCGGCGGCGCCGACCGCGCCGCGCTCACCCTGGCCAATCGCCTTGTGGGCAACCGCATCTCGGCGGCGGCCGTCGAGTCGACCTTCGGCGGGTTGCGGTTGCGCGCCGACACCGACGTCCTGGTGGCGGTGACCGGCGCGGAGGCCACCGTGCGCCTCGCGGGCACGCCGGTCGGGCTCGCCGCCGGCATCGTGTTGCGCGCCGGGGCCGAACTGACCGTCGACCCACCGACGTGGGGATGCCGCAACTACCTCGCGGTCCGCGGCGGCTTCGACGTGCCGGCGGTCCTCGGCTCGCGGTCCACCGATGTGCTGTCGGGTTTGGGTCCCGACGCGCTGGCCGCCGGCGACCGGCTGCCGGTCGGCACGGACGCCGGCGAGTGGCCGGAGGTGTCGTCGGCGCCGCGGGACTCCACACACGCAGCGGTGCCAGTACTCATCTGCTCCCCCGGTCCGCGCACCAGCCACGTCGCAGAACCCGCCGCGCTGTTCACGGGGCGCTGGGAAGTGGGAGCGGAGAGTAACCGCGTGGGCGTCCGGCTCGGCCGAATTCAGAACTCCGACGAGCCGTTGATCACACATCGTCCGGACGCCGAGGAACTGCGATCCGAGGGCATCGTGCACGGATCGGTCCAGGTCCCGCCCAACGGGCGGCCGGTCATCTTCCTCGCCGATCACCCGGTGACCGGCGGCTATCCGGTGATCGCGGTCCTCGACGCCGCGTCGATCGATCTCGCGGCGCAGCTGGTCCCTGGTTCGACGATCCGGTTCCGACGACGCTGACCCGGCTCGTTGACACCTGATTGAGACGAACATAAACTTTCGTCTCATGACCGAGCTTCTCAACGACTCCGCGGCCACCTGCCCGATGCACCACATGGACGACGAGGGCTCGATTGGTGCCGACACGATCGCCACCACCGGCGCCAAGAACACCAGCGAGTACCCGCCCTTGGGTCCCGACTCCCTCACCTGGCAGATCTGGGGCACCTGGACCGGCATGTTCCAGGGACTGTGGGCCGGTTCGATGCAGAACATGCACCCCAAGCTCGGCGCCGCCGTCTGGGACCACTCGGACTTTTTCGGCGAACGCTGGCAGCGCCTGATGCGGTCGCTGTATCCCATCAGCGGCGTCGTCTTCGACAGCGTGGCCGGCGCGGAGACCGGGCACGAGGTGCGTGACTACCATCGCGAGATCAAGGGCACGATGCCCGACGGCTCGCGCTACCACGCTCTCGATCCCGACGTCTTCTACTGGGCACATGCAACCTTCTGGTACGGCAACGTCCGCCTCTGCGAGCGGTTCGGTCCGTGGCTCACCGAGGACCAGAAGCGGCAACTGTTCGAGGAGTCCAAGGCCTGGTACGCCCAGTACGGCGTGTCCATGCGCCCGGTCCCGGAAACCTACGAGGACTTCCTCGAGTACTGGGACCACATGTGCCGCAACGTTCTTCGCGACCACGAGTCGGTTCGGGTGGTCCTCGACATCTCCGTGCTCCCGCCGCCGCCGTTCCTGTCGTTCATCCCCGACGGCATCTGGCACAAGTTCATGGTGCCCACCAATCAGCGGTTCTTCACCTGGCTGACCACCGGCTTCTACGACGAGTCGATCCGCGAGATGATGAACCTGCCGTGGACCGAGCGCGACGAGCGACGTTTCCGGCTGCTGGGCAAGGTCGTCAACCTCGTGATGCACCGCCTGACCCCGAAACGCTATCTGCGCCATCCTCGTCCGCGTGACGCCTGGGATCGGGTCAGCGGCCGCGTCGCCAAGGACGCTCCGCTGGTGCAGACACCGGCGCGCAACCTGCCGCCGGAGAACGAACGCGACAATCCGATGCATTACTGCCCGGTCGGCGCCGCCCGGCGAGCCACCTACCCGGGCCATGTCAGCGAAACCCGTTGATGTCGGCCGACGTCGAGCAACGGTCGGCTGATTCGTACACACCGCTCGGACCGGATTCGGCCACGTGGCACTTCTTTGGCGACTGGCGTGGCATGGTGTCGGGACTGTGGTCTGGCTCGATGCAGAACATGCACCCGAAACTCGGTGCGGCCGTGTGGGATCACTCGGATTTCTTCGGCGAACGATGGCAGCGCCTGATGCGCTCCCTGTACCCGATCATGGGCACCGTGTTCGACGGCACCACCGACACCGGTCACGAGGTTCGCGACTATCACCGCACCGTCAAGGGTGTGACGGAGGACGGGTCTCGTTATCACGCGCTCGATCCCGACGTCTTCTATTGGGCACACGCCACGTTTTGGTACGGGGCGGTCCGCAGTGCCGAGATCTTCGGTCCGCGCATCACCGAAGAACAGAAGCGACAGCTGTTCTCCGAATCGCAGACCTGGTATGCGATGTACGGGGTATCGATGCGGCCCTGCCCGGACACCTACGGAGTTCCTCGAGTACTGGGACCACATGTGCCGCAACGTTCTTCGTGACCATGCCGCCGTGCGGACCGTTCTGGACATCTCCACCTTGCCACCGCGGCCGTTCATGTCGTGGGTGCCTGCACCGATGTGGCGGCGCATCTCGGTGGGGCCGCAACGCTTCTTCGGCTGGATCACCACCGGCCTCTACGACGAGCCGGTGCGCGAGATGATGGGCTTGAGTTGGTCGGAGCGCGACCAGCGGTGGTTCGTCCGGTTCGGCAAGCTGGTCGCGTTCGTCATGGCCGCAACGCCGCGTCGCTATCGGCTGCATCCCCGCGCCCGCGACGCCTGGGACCGGGTGAATGGTCGCGTCGCCGCCGACGCCCCGCTGGTCGAATCACCGACGCGGAATCTGCCACCGGAATCCGAACGCGACAATCCCATGCACTACTGCCCCGTGCACGCTGCGCGTCGTGCCACCTATCCGGGGCACGTCAGCTGATCTACTGCTGGCCGAGACCGCGCTGCATCGCGCGCTGGACTCGGGCAGCCTCCCGCTTGGCGTATGGATTCGATTGTCCCGCACGCGAACCCGCCAACTTGGCGCCGATGTGCTCGCCGACGGTGATCGGCGAGTAGCGGCTGCCCGCGCCGACGCAGGACGGCAAGGTGGAGATCGTCGCGTCGATGTTGCCGTCGTGGAAGTAGGCCGCCGAACGTCGACGCTGGATGGTGCCGTCGACGATGGGTGGTTTGACCCGATGCAGCGTCGACATCCAGCGTTCGTTGGTCCAGCGCGCCATCAGGTCGCCGAGATTGATCAGCAGCGCTCCCTCGGTGGGTGTGACGTCCTGCCACTGTCCGTTAGGGTCGAGCACCTGCAGGCCGCGGACCTGATCGGCCCACAGCACGGTGACGATGCCGTAGTCCGTGTGCTCGCCCATCCCGGTCAGTTCACCATCCAGCGTTACCTCACCCGGCTCGAGCGCGTAGTTGTTCATGCGCAGGACATCGAGCGAATGGTCGGTGTAGCCGTCGAAGAAGTCCGGCGGGATGTCGAGGGCGTCGGCGAAGATCCGCGTCAGGGTGTGCGCCACGCGTCGGGCCTCGGAGAAATAGGTCGACACCGCGGCCTGGAAGTGGTCGACCTGCGGCCAGGTGTTGTCGGCGTACTGATCGGCGGGGAGTTCCAGCTCGGGATACTCGCCCGCCTCGACGCCGACATTGAACGCCTCGAAGAAATCGTTCATCCCGGCCGCCGACTCGAGGCCGAGACTCAGCGACAGCGACTCCGATTTCGGCGGCGCATACCCGCGGTTGATCTCCGGCGCAGTGCGATAGGCCTTCTTGGCCTCGAGCGGCAGGGCGAAGAAGTCGTCCATCACCGCGGTGAACTCGTCGATCACCGCGGACGGGATCTCGTGACCGACGATCTGGATGAAGCCAACGGAACTGGCTGCGTCGTCGATCTGGGCGGCCACCACCGCACGGTCGGCCGGAGTCCCGTTGGCGGTGTACGCGCTGATGTCGACGATGGGCACACGAAAACCGGTGGTGGCGGCGGTCATGGCATCCATGGTGACATCGAATCGGCAAACGCGCTGATCAGGCCGTGGGCGGTGTGGCGTCGCGTCCCTTCGGCTGCCCGACGCGGTAGCGCACGAAGGCCGGAATCAGCAGCGCCGCAACGATGGTCAGCACCACCACGCCAATGCCGCCGAACGTTGTCGTCACCGCGACGCCGAAGGACGCGGCCGCCGCACCATGTAACACGTCCGCGATCCGCGGTCCACCCGCGACAACCACGATGAAGACGCCCTGCAGACGACCCCGCACCTCGTCGGTGGCGGCGGCGAGCAGGATCGACTGGCGGAACGCGGCCGACGCCATGTCGGCGGCACCGCCGATCATCAGCAGGACAAGCGTGATCGGAAGCATCGGGATGGCCGTCCCTCCGGCGAGGCCGACGGCGATGCCCGTCCCGGTGATCGCCAGACCCCAGATGATGATGCAGACGATCACCGCGAGCCCCTGCCGCTTGACCCGTGTGACCCAGCCGGAGAAGATTCCGCCGACCACCGCGCCCGCCGATATGGCAGTGAACAGCAGCGCAAACGCCCAGCCGCCCTCCGTTGGACCACCGAAATTCTCGTGCGCCATCTGCGGGAACAAGGCCCGCGGCATGCCGAAGATCATCGCGATGAGATCCACCAGGAACGACGCGAGCAGGATCTTGTGGCCGCCCAGGTAGCGCAGCCCATCGATCACCGACCGCAGGCCGGGCACCTTGGGCGCGTCGTCGCTCTCGGGTCGCAACGACGGCAGCCGGATGACGGCCCACAGCGTCGGGATCAGGAAGATCGTGTCGAGGAAGTAGAGCAGCGAATAGCCGAGCACAGGGATCATGGCTCCGCCGACCAGCGGCCCGGCGATCGCGCCCGCCTGCATCACCGTCATGTTGAGCGACAGCGCCGCCGGGAGCTCACGATCGTCGAGCAGCCGCGGGAGCACGGCCGTCCGCGTCGGCTGGTTGATGGCGAAGAATGCCTGCTGAATTGCGAAGAGCACCAGGATGATCCAGACATTCCGGACACCCATGGCCGACTGTGCCCAGAAGAGAGCACTACAGACGATCAGGCCGGACGTGGTGATGACGAGCAGCGTCCGACGGTCGAAGACGTCGGCGAGCGCGCCTCCCCACAACCCGAAGACAACCAACGGCACCAGACCGAACACGCCCGTCAGGCCGACGTAGGCCGAACTCCCCGTCATGACGTAGATCTGTGCGGGCACCGCGACGATGGTCAGCTGTGCCCCGATGACCGTGATGATGTTGGCCGTCCACAACCGCCGGAAGTACGGATTCTGCAGCGGGGTGGTGTCGGCGAGAAGACGTCGCACCAGAGAAGCTTAGGCGAGGTAACGGTTGGAAAGCTGTACTCCCCAGTCCGACGAACTGCACTGTGCACTCGGCCGGGCCGGCTCGTACAGATTCCCGCAGGTCAATGGACGGTCACCGGACCCAACGAGTCAGGGCTGAAGCCGGGCCGCATGCCAGCCGTCGTCGGAGTGCGTGAGTCGTACCCGGTTGTGCAGGCGATTCGCCCGGCCCTGCCAGAACTCGACGACGGTCGGAATCAGCCGGAACCCACCCCAGGTGGGTGGCACCGGAACGTCTGCGTCGCCGTCGAACCCACCGAACTGCTCGGCCACGGCAGCGGCCTTCGCCTCGAGGTCGGGGCGGGTGCCGATGGGCCGGGACTGGTCGGAGGCCAGGGCCGACAGTTGCGAGCCGCGCGGCCGGTTGAACCAGTAGGCCTCGGTTTCCTCCATGCTCACGTGC
The DNA here is from genome assembly GCF_053588675.1 of Gordonia sp. NPDC003422. Taxonomy (NCBI): domain Bacteria; kingdom Bacillati; phylum Actinomycetota; class Actinomycetes; order Mycobacteriales; family Gordoniaceae; genus Gordonia; species Gordonia sp. NPDC003422. The sequence continues at coordinate 9,089 of NZ_JBSFQL010000035.1, read as the reverse complement.
TCGACGGGTCCACGGAAATGCACCTGACGCTCGAGGGCGATCCACGGAAACGTCACCGACGCGAACGGATGGGCGGCGAGGTCACGGCCCTTGTCGGAGTCGTAGCCGGTGAAGAAGACGATGCCACTCGCGTCGACCCCCTTGCACAGGACGGTGCGGGTGGCGGGATGACCCTCGGCGTCGGTGGTGCCCAGCACCATGGCATTCGGTTCGGCGATGCGCGCGTCGACTGCTTCGCGCAGCCACACCGTGAACAGCTCGAGCCAGGGCGGATCACCACGTAGCCAACTCGGGTCCAGATTCTCGCGGATGCCGTCGGCACCGGCGGCGCGGTCCCCTTCGCCGATATTCGGCGGAATACCGCCGCCATACCCGACGCGCATGTTCGGAAGGTCTATCGGTTGGTCCGCCACCCTTGGAAAGGCTACTCCCCGGTATGCCGACGGGGGCGGACTGTCCTACAGTTCAGTTAGTTCGTATCAACTCAGCACACGATGGCGTGTCGACGAGGGGTAGATCAGCATGTCCAACACGGTTCCCGACGACTTCGTCCCCGGTCTGGAAGGCGTGGTGGCGTTCACCACCGACATCGCCGAACCCGACAAGGATGGCGGCAATCTCCGCTACCGCGGCGTCGACATCGAAGACCTCGTCGAGAACAAGGTCACCTTCGCCGACGTGTGGGCGCTGCTCGTCGACGGGAAGTTCGGGGACGGATTGCCGCCCGCCGAACCGTTCCCGCTGCCCATCCACACCGGCGACGTGCGCGTAGACGTACAAGCCGCACTGGCGATGCTCGCCCCGATCTGGGGTTACGAACCACTTCTCGACATCGACGACGCCACCGCGCGCGAGAATCTCGCCCGGGCGTCGGTGATGGCGCTGTCGTACGTCGCGCAGTCGGCGCGCGGCATCCATCAGCCAGCGGTACCGCAACACGTCATCGACGAATGCGACACCGTCACCGCGCGATTCATGACCCGATGGAAGGGCGACCCGGACCCGCGTCACATCGCGGCGATCGACGCCTACTGGGTGAGCGCCGCCGAACACGGACTCAACGCGTCGACATTCACCGCGCGGGTGATCGCGTCGACCGGCGCCGACGTCGCGGCATCGTTGTCGGGCGCGATCGGCGCGATGTCGGGACCGCTGCACGGTGGGGCTCCGGCGCGAGTACTACCGATGATCGAGGAGGTCGAGGAGACCGGCGACGCGCGCGCATTGGTCAAGGGCATCCTCGACCGCAAGGAGAAGCTGATGGGCTTCGGCCACCGGGTATACCGGGCCGAGGACCCGCGTGCACGCGTATTGCGTCGCACCGCAAAGGATCTCGGCGTTCCACGCTACGAGGTGGCGGCCGCGTTGGAGCAGGCCGCCCTCACCGAATTGCGTGAGCGTCGTCCCGACCGCGCGATCGAGACCAACGTCGAGTTCTGGGCCGCGGTGATCCTGGACTTCGCCGAGGTCCCCACGCACATGATGCCCGCCATGTTCACGTGTGGCCGCACCGCCGGCTGGTGTGCGCACATCCTCGAGCAGAAGCGTCTCGGCAAGCTGGTACGACCCGCCGCGATCTACACCGGCCCCGCACCGCGACGCCCGGAGGACGTCGAAGGCTGGGGCGATGTGGTGAAACCCGGTCTCTGACAACCTGAATTCGGATTCGTAGCAATAGTGAGCTCGAGACGCGCACTGATGCTACCGATTCGAAGTCACGGTCAGCCGACGTCGCGACGGCGGAAGGCAGCCCATCCCGCGACCGTCACCACTGCGGCGACACACAGCATCACGACGATCGGGGTCCACTGCATCCGCGCGACCGGGACCTGCGGTGTGTGCGTGAACGGCGAGAGGTCTTCGGCCCACTGCGGGAGACCGAACATCCCCGACAACGGACCCAAGAACAGTGCGGCGATCACCAGAATCCACCCGGCCGGCACGAGTGACGATCGAAAACCGTACAGCGCCAGAGCAACAGAGGCCATGACGAGCGATGCCGGAATCTGGGCCGCGCCGGCGCGCAGGGCATCGGAGCCGGCCGACGACCAATTGCCGCCCGCGATCGCATTCCCGACCGTCATCGCCGCGACCGCCAACAGCAGGATCACCACCACACCGCCCGCCGCGATCGTGACATAGGCGAGGTGCTGGCGGGTGCGCGACGTCGGACTGGACAGGATCAGCTCGGTTCTCGACGACTCCTCTTCCGCACGCATACGGGTGGCAACATTCACCGCCCACGCACTCGCGGCGACCGCGAAGAACCCCATCATCGTCATCCCGAACAGTGTGCTCAGGTCTGCGCCGAGCTCGGAGGATCGCACGACATCCTCGAAAGGTGAATTGCCCGACGCCAATTGCTCGACGGAGGGCTGCATGAACCCGACGATGAGCCCGTATGCCGCCACCCCACCAGCCCATGACGCGAGCAACGGCACCGTCAGCCACCCGTGGATCGACAGCACCGACCGCAGTCGGTCCGACGACGCCGGCCCTGGCCGCGGGGCGATGAGTCCAGCGCCGATATCGCGCCGCATCACCACGCCGCACGCCAACGCCAGGCCGAAGACGAACACCGCCATCGACGCGAGCGCGAACCACAGGTTGTTGGCGCCGAACGGGTCGATCAACTGCGCCCAGCCCAGCGGAGTGACCCACCGCAGCCAATCCCAGCCGTCGATCGCGTCCGCGACCCCGCGCAAGAGATAGCCCACCAACACCACCGACGCGGCCGCCAAGTTCGCGATGTGCGAGGTCTTCGCCACCTGCGCCGTGACGAGCGCAGCCCCGGCCGCAGCCAGACCCGTCGTCGCATACTGGGCAAACACCGCGACCACATCCATCGGGCCCGCACCGAGCGGAAACAGCATGAGCGACATACCCAATGCCACGACCACCGAGAACAGCAGAGCGGTGACGGCCGCCGCGACCACGGGCGCCAGCGGCCCGGTGACCGACGCCCGCAACAGTTCGGTTCGCCCGAGTTCCTCCTCCTTGCGGGTCTGGCGAACCACCAGAAGCACCACACAGACACCGAGCGCGGCGATCATGAACAGGCCGGCCCGCCACACGGTCATCGACGCGGTGGAATCGATGTGGTCCAGCGGTCCGAGCAGGAACCGGAACGCGGCATTGCCGCCGAGACCCGCTTGCGCTCCGAGCCTTTCCTGGGTCGTCGAATACCCACTGGCGATCGATGCTGCCGTCGACACGTTCAGCGCCACGAACACCACGAACGTGATCAGCATCGTCCAGCGCTCGCGACGCAGCATGAGCCGCAGCAGTTTCCCCGTGTTGGCGAACGCGTCCCGGGAGATCAACAATTCGGCAGGTGCAGTCATCACGCCTCCGAATATGCTTGCAGGAAAAGCTCTTCCAGACTGGGCGGTTCGACCGCGAGCGCTGTCACACCTTGATTGGCCAGCGCACGCGTGACCTCGGCAAGACCGGATTCGTCGACGGTGAACGTCGCCTGGTGGCCGTCGATGACCAGATCGTGGACGGCGGCAAGACGTTCGAGGCCCGCCGGATCGTCGCGGAGGGTGACCGTGACGCGCGACCGCCGAAGATGCCGCAGCTCGGTCAGCGTGCCCGACCGCACCGTCTTGCCGGCCCGGATGATGGTCACCGTTTCGCACAGTTCCTCGACCTCGGCGAGGATGTGGCTCGACATCAGAACCGCGGATCCCGTTGCGGCCCTCTCCCGTACACACTGCGTGAACTCACGTGTCATCAGCGGGTCGAGTCCGGAGGTCGGTTCGTCGAGGATCAGCAGTTCACTGTCCGAACACAGCGCGGCGACGAGCGCGACCTTCTGCCGGTTACCCTTCGACAACGTCGACGCCTTCTTGGTGGGGTCGAGTTCGAATCGTTCGATGAGTTCGGCTTTGCGAGTGGCAGATTGGGAGCGAACCTCGCGCAAGGAGAGCAGAAGATCGATACATTCGCCGCCGGTGAGTTGCGGCCACAGATTGACATCGCCCGGCACATAGGCGAGGCGCCGATGGATCGCCACCGCATCGGTCAGCGGATGCCGTCCGAATACCTTTGCGGTACCGCCGTCGTGGCGGTACATGCCCAGCAGAATCCGGATCGTCGTCGACTTCCCCGAACCGTTGGGGCCGAGGAATCCCGCGACCTCCCCGGGTTCGACGGTGAGATCCAGGCCGTCGAGAGCGTGAAATCTCCCGAACCGCTTGCGAAGTCCCGCAACCTCGATCACCGGAGTGTTCATTGACCTTCGTCCTCTCGGTTGGCGCCGGTCCGGTGCGCGAGCACCGCATCGAGCAAACTCTCGTCGGCCATCACGCCGTGGACCGCCAGTTCGGTGGCGGGGACCACCACCCGATCGACGTAGGACCGCAGGATGGCTCCGGCATCCGACCAGTCGTCGGGCGGATACATCACGACGTCGACGAGGAGCGCCCCCATCGACTGCGCGAGCAGGTAGCGGGCGCGGGCGGCCTCGTCGATCGCGGGTTTGACGGTGCCCGCGGCCACGCCCGCCCGTAAGGTCGCCTCGCCGTCGGTGGCGAGGTGGTCGAGAAGCTCGCGCGCCATCGCACCACCGGACTGGAGGCTCCGCACGATGTAGATGATGCGCGGGCCACTGTCTTCGACGGTGTCCATCTGGGCCAACAACGCCCCGAACGGCGATGCACCTGCGTCCTTCTCGAGGCTCCGCCGGTTGTCGTCGCGGGTGCGGGTCAGGACATACGAGTCGCACTCGGCGCGGAGATTGTCCTTGCTGCCGAAGTGGTGGATCACCAGCCCCGGACTGACCGACGCGGCGTCGGCGATCGTGCGCACCGTCGCGTCGAAGCCGTCACGGGCAAACACCTCGATCGCCGCGTCACGTATCCGTGCACGCGTCGTTCGGTCGTCGGCCGTGGTTGAACGCACGTTTAATACGTTAAACGCGCGTTCAGTCCCGGTCAAGGGTGAGATGTCGGCCAACGTCATCCCGGCGCATGACGATCCGGGCGACCGTGCCCGAGACCGCCTAAACTCGCAGGCAGCAGACAGGGAGCGCCATGCGGTCGATCACGACGATCTTCACCGACGAGGGACCGGAACTGTCTGCGGACGAACAATCGGCGGCAGTGGGCGAAGCCCGGCGGCTCGCACTCGCGTCGTTGGGGACGTTCCGGACCGTTCACATCCAGTACCGCAGCTATCGCCGCAGCGCAGGCCACCGATTCATGGCCTTCCCCGAGTGGCGTGCCCACTACCGCCAGGCCCAACGCGGCTTCATGGCGAACGCCCCCAAGGACCCGACCCACGGGATACCACCGGGCGGCTTCGGATACTGACGAGTCGCGTCGGCTGTCGACATCGGCGATACGTCGTCGAACAGGCCCGCCTGGGGTGTACCCGCTGCCGATCGCGGTGTGACGGTGACCGGCCCCGTCGGCCTGCGCATCCTGGGAAGGTCGAGGTTGTTCCGGTACGAGATCCGGTGCTGGCGCGACGGCCCGATCCCCGACCTCGCGTACGCGATCGCAAGCCACTCCGTCCCCGACGACGAGACCGTTGCACGGAGCGTCGTCGAACTCACCGCGTCGGTTCCTGCGCACGTCTGGGGCCGACGTGCACCCGGGACGTCGGAGATGTGGAACTCGAACGCTGTCCTGGCCTGGCTGTTGACGGCGAGCGGCGTCGACACCGAGGACGCGGGATTGCCCGACGGTTGCCGCGCGCCCGGTTGGCGGGCCGGGATCGACGCGGCGACCAGGGCCGCACCATAGTGGTCGCGGTCACAACCCTAGAATTGCGAGCATGAGCGATACCGCCACCGCACCCATCACCCTGCCCGCCGATCTGTTGCCTGCCGACGGTCGCTTCGGTTGCGGGCCGTCGAAGGTGCGTCCCGAACAGCTGCAGTCGCTGGTCGACACCGGTGCATCGGTGTTCGGCACCAGCCATCGTCAGGCGCCGGTGAAGAACGTCGTCGGCTCCATTCGCGCCGGTCTCGCCGACCTGTTCTCGCTGCCCGACGGCTACGAGGTGGTGCTGTCCAACGGCGGCACCACCGCGTTCTGGGATGCCGCGGCGTTCGGCCTGATCAAGCGTCGGTCGCTGCACCTCACCTACGGCGAGTTCTCATCGAAGTTCGCGACGGTCGCCAAGAAGGCACCGTTCCTCGATTCGCCTGCGGTCATCTCCACCGAGCCCGGCACCGCCCCCGATCCGGCCGCGCTGACCGCCGATGACTTCGGCGGCGTCGACCTGATCGGCTGGGCACACAACGAGACGTCGACCGGCGTGGCCGTGCCGGTGGTCCGCCCCGCCGAGTCCGACGACGCGCTCATCGCGATCGACGCGACCTCGGGTGCGGGCGGTCTTCCGGTGAACATCGCCGACGCCGACGTCTACTACTTCGCGCCGCAGAAGTGCTTCGCCTCCGACGGCGGACTCTGGGTTGCACTGATGAGCCCGGCCGCCCTCGAGCGGGTCGCACGCATCGCGGAGACCGACCGCTGGTGCCCGGAGTTCCTGTCGCTGCCGACCGCGGTCGACAACAGCAGCAAGAACCAGACCTACAACACGCCTGCCGTCGGATCGCTGCTGCTGTTCGCGAATCAGATCGAGTGGATGAACGGCAACGGCGGACTCGACTGGTGTGTGTCGCGCACCGCTGACTCCTCTTCGCGGCTCTACGACTGGGCGCAGGCGAGCGAGTTCGCGACACCGTTCGTCGCGGAGCCGTCGAATCGCAGCCAGGTGGTCGGCACCATCGACTTCGACGACGAGGTGGACGCCGCGGCCGTCGCGAAGACGTTGCGCGCCAACGGGGTTGTCGACACCGAGCCGTACCGCAAGCTCGGCCGCAACCAGCTGCGCATCGGCATGTTCCCGGCCATCGATCCCGAGGACGTCACCAAACTGACCCAGTGCATCGACTACATCGTCGAGCGTCTCTGACCGACGCCGCCCCGTGTGAGCGGGGTTGACTTCGCGCGTACCGTGGACACCAATGACCACATCGATCACGCGTGTATCTATGGCCACAGTAGTTCTGAACTGCGGTTTTGCCGCGTGTCAACCGTGGATTCATCAGAGCAACGGTTAGTGTGGCGATGGAATTGCAGCACTCAGCGGAGGAGGAGCAGATGCGTGAGCTCCGGGTCGTCGGGGTAGAAACCGATGGCGCGCATGTGATCTGCCAGGATCCTGAGTCCGGTGAGAAGTTCCGCGTCGCCTCCGACGAACGTCTGCGAGCCGCGGCCCGCGGCGACATCTCACGATTGGGACAGATCGAGATCGAGATGGAAAGTGCACTGAGACCCCGCGAAATCCAAGCACGCATCCGGGCGGGAGCCACGGTCGCCGAAGTCGCGGCCATCGCCGGGGCGCCGGTCGACAAGATCGAACGCTTCGCCCATCCGGTGCTCCTGGAGCGCACCCGCGCCGCCGAACTGGCCGGCCACGCTCACCCGATCAGACACGACGGCCCGTCACTGTCGACCCTCGACGAGTCCGTCACCGAAGCGCTCATGGCCTACGGCCAGAATCCGCAGGACGCAGCCTGGGACGCGTGGAAGGGCGAGGACGGATACTGGGTCGTCCAGGTGACCTGGCAGGTCGGACGCTCGGACAACGCTGCGCACTGGCGCTTCCAACCGGGCTCCCACGGCGGCACCGTCGACCCTCTCGACGACCTCGCCGACGAGCTCAGCCACCCGGAATGGATTGCCCCGCGACGTCGCCTGACTCCGGTTGCGACCCCCGAGCTGACCCCGCCGGTCGACGTCGCCGCCGATGGACATGAGGCGGTCACGGTCGACGCCAACTCCGTGATCGGCGCCCAACGCGCCCGACTCGAACGTCGGCTCCCCGACTCCGACGCACACGGCACGGTCCCCTTCGATTTCGACGCGATCGATGACGAGTCGCATCAGGTTCCGCCGTCGAACCAATCCGACGATCATTCGGCGACCGTGCATTCGACCACAGACTTCACGGTCGCGGACCCCGATCCCCGCGTCGGGCCCGGGGACGTTTCCGAGCCCGACGCGGCCCCCAGCGACCCGACGCCCGCGCAGGATTCCTCCACCGAGGAGTCTGCTGTCGACCCCATCCCGGCAGGTGCCGACAGCGGCCCGGCCGATCACAAGCAGCGTCGACGCAAATCGCGTAAACCCGCGGTGCCTGCGTGGGAGGACGTACTGCTCGGCGTGCGCAGCAACGGGAGCAGCTGACCGGTGGCCGCGCGCGCCGTCACGCTCTGGTTCATCGACACCGACCAACCCGTCGATGCGCTCAGGGCCCACGTCGAGCAGGGCCTTCCCAACGACGTCGGACACGCGCAGGAGCTTGCGACCCAGATCTTCGGCGACAGCGTCCTCGTGCCTGCCATCGACACCGACCTGGTCACTGCTGCCGGCGCGCAGGACTCCCACGTCTACGCCGGCTGCTACGGACCGTTGGCCGTGGTGTCGTGTTCCCTGTTCGCGACGCGACGACCGTCCACCCTCACCCGCACGATCGCCACGATCCGCCCGAGCGCGGTGTCGACCTTGCTGTGGACCAACCCCGACGACTCCCTCGGCGTGTTCGCCCGATGGGAATCGGGGAGCCTGCGCCGCTCGTTCGCCGCCGACCCGGTCAACATCGACGAGGACGAGGGACTGCCGTTCACCTTCGAGGGCCCGTTCTGGGGTGGTGAGGTTCCGCTGCGCTACGCCGAAGGTGTGCCCGCCGAACCGATGGCGCTGCCCTTCCATCCCTCGCAGTTCGCCGAGGAATCCAATCGGGCGTGGCTCGGATTCCGGTTCACCCCGCCCGTCGTCGAACCAGATCTCGATCCGCGTCGAATCCCGGTGACCGGCTTCGTGATCCACCCATCCGACTATGAGCCGACGGAAACCGATCTGTCGGCCTATCGCGATCAGAACGGTCCGAGCACACCCGTGACCGAGGAAGCCGAACCGGCACCGAAACGCGGACGGATCGCACGGTACTTCGGCTTCGGCGGCTGACTCGAAGAGTTGGTGACCGACCCCGCTGACCTGCGGAAATGTCGTGGTATCCTACCCGCAAAATCTCGGGGAAGAGTTTCTTCTTCCCCTACTTTTTGTGGCGGA
>NZ_JBSFQL010000034.1:0-53934 GCF_053588675.1 Gordonia sp. NPDC003422 | reverse complement strand
AACGGTAGGGGAGGAAGTTTCGTCCCCTAGATTTTGTGGGCGCAGGTGCCTGGCGTCGCGTTCGGGGGAACGCGACGCCCGACGACCGATGACCGGTGACTGAGATCGGGCCCGTCAGCGTTCGCTTCCGGGACATACCCGGACGACCACCGTCAGGGGCCCGATCCTGGCCACCGGCCCCTGACCCCAACCTTCCTGCCGCCACGATCGCCGACGACGTCGGCGGGTGCGTCGCTGACTCGATTCAGGCGAAACGACGCAGGATCGAGTGCACCGCCTGCGTGACGGTGAGCCGGTCGTAGCTCTGGACGAAGTCGAAGCCGCGCTGCAGATCCGGGCCGCCGGTGTGGCAATCGCGGGCCGAGAGCAGTGCGGCGAAATGTGGTCCGAGGACGGCGACGTTCCACTCTTCGATCAGCTCGTCGTCGGGCCGCAGCGGCGCGCGATGCACGTTGCCGTCCCGGACGTCGGGCAGCCCGACGCCGTACACGCCGGCCAGCCCGGTGCGTTCGGACATGTCGCGCCATCGGGTCGCGGTGCGGGCGGTGAAGTGTTCGGCATATTGGAAGGTGCCCAACACAATTGACGCTCCGCCCACCGCCGCTTGATGTTCGAGCGCCTTGCTCATCTCGATGAGGAGTCGTTTGTCGCCGCGTCGCGGTGTGTTGGCGGCCGATGCGATGGCGTAGGGCGTGGAGTGGTCGGAGTCGGGCGTCGACCAGACCGGCATCTCCGGAAGCGGCACAACGGTTCCGGATGCAAGGACGGTGGGGTCCTCCACCGCTGGGAAGAGGGCTCCGATACCGAACTCGGCGCCCATCGTGAGTGCGGTGACGCGGCGGGCTTCGTCGTCGACACCCTCGGCGATGATGACGGCATGACTGCGTTCACGATGCGCCGCCAACGAATGCGCCAGATATGCGGCGTCTGCGGTGGCAGGCGTTCGCAACACGTCGCGTCCGGTGACGATGATGTCGGGCTCCACCAGTGACAGCAGGGTGGCAGCGTGATCGTTGCGGGTCAGCCCGTCGACGCAGATGATCTTGCCTGCGGCTCGAGCCCGGGCGACTCGCGCGAGCGTCCGCTGCGGGCTTCGGGTCACCGCGTCCGGCATGACCACCATGACGTGGCGCTCCAGCGTCGCCGCGGTCGTGTGGTCGAGGTCGCCGATGAGGTCGAGATCGAGAGAAACCAGCATGGGCAGCAGTTTGGCGACAGACTGCGCGCGAGCAGACTGCGACATCTGGTGTTTGCGCTGGTCGAGCACGGCGTGCTCCTCGACGACGCGCGCGGCCCGACGCAGCGCTTCGGGAGTCCCCAGCCGGGTTCCGGACGGCCCCCGAACCTGCAACTCGACCGCGGCCAGGGCGCCGTCGGACAGCCGGCAGACCGGCGCGAACTGCATGTGGAGCTCCAGATCGTCGAACAGGGTGAAGCCTCGGGTGTCGGTCACGAGAACCTCCCGTCAGAGCGGGAGTGCGCTCCGATCGATGCGACGGACGCGCCTCGGCTTCACATCCTGGACAGGGCGACAAAAGCGCCCATAGCCAGGCTAACAAAAACTCCGACCACTGTGACGGCGAGCCAGATCGAGCCCAGCAGGCCCACGGCCACGAGCAGCGCCCATACGGTGAAGGCGATGGCCAGGAGAAGCCCCACGATACTGCGTTCTTCATCGATCTCGGGAGTCGGCGATGCCGGGGGAGCGGACACCCCGGCATCACCTGCGATGTGGCTTGTCATGAGTCTGCGCCGGCCGTGCGTGCGGCGTCGGCAGCGGCGGATTCGGAGGTGGCGCCGGCGTTGGCGAGTTCCCCGGTGTAGCTCTCCAGGTGTGCGCGCACGAACCATTGGAACTTCTCGAGTTCGGCGGTCTGCCCGATGAGGATGTCCTCGGTGATCGGGTCCAGGTCGCCGGTCTTGGCGATGGCATCGCGATGAGAGCCGACGAAGCCGTCGTAGACGAGATCCAGCGCCCCGAGATGAGCTTGCGCGGTGTCGCGTCCGATCGAGTAGTCGCTCCAGGTGCGGTCGTCCTCGATGGCCTTGGCCGTGCCGTTGGGCGAGGCACCGAGGGTGGCGATGCGCTCGGCGACGGTGTCGGCGTAGCCGCGCACCAGTTCGACCTGCGGATCGATCATCTCGTGCACGCCGATGAAGTTGGCGCCCACCACATTCCAGTGGATGTGCTTGAGTGTGAGATGGAGGTCGTTGAGCGCGCTGAGGCGTTCCTGCAGGATGCTCGTCACCTCGGTGGCGGCGTCGGCGGACAGTCCGGGTGCGGTGAATGACGTCATGGTTCGACGCTAAGCCGCCGACGCTCCTGGACCCCATGCCCGCAGCACGACGGCAACTCAACCGAGACGCTGATAACGGCGGGGTAACGGCCCCGCCGTCAGCGAGTGGTCGGGGGTCAGTACCCGCTCGATCGCATCGGGGCCGGGTCGTACATGCCCGACCGTCGGGCGGTGCCGATCTCCAACTGCGCCGGTGGTGCCGGTGCGATCTCGGTGAAGCGTTGCAGCCCACCCCAATCGCGGCCCCAGTTGTTGCGCAGGTACGTGGGCAGCAGCGTCGGATACAGCATCGCCTCGGTGATACCCAGTGGGCCACCGGCCTTTCCGGACATCCAGGTCTGGCTGTTCTTCCGGGTGGCCTCGGCGTCGGGCATGATGCGCCACTTGGGCACCTCGAGGACACCGTTGGCGACCTTCATCGGCTGCTGGCACGGGAACACGAATCCGGGCAGCCAGTCGATGAAGACCGGATCGGTGGTCCCGACAACCTCGTTGAGGGTGCCGAGTCGGCTCACCCGGGGTGGAGTGATGGCCACCCACTCGGCGGGTGCGGCTGACGTGTCCTCGACGACGACACGTACAACTGTCGCTCCACCCGGCGCGTCCGACAACGGGTATCGGAGGTTGCGCCAGATCGGGGCCTCGGCAACGTCGATCGGGGTCCGGATGCCCACGGGGATCACCTTGCCCGACGCGTCGACGCGACCGTATTGGACCACCACCTTCTGGCCCGGATGGACGACGCCGATACCGTCGACGGCCTCGACCGATCCGGCCACCGCGACGGTGAGGAGCGGGGCGTCGGCATCGCGGGGCGGCAGTTGATACCAGTCGGTGGTCAACGACGCTGTGCCCGAAGGAGATCCGTACGAGCCGAGCACCGGGGTCTTTGCCGGGTCGAGCCCGAAAGGCAGTCGGACGGTGGAGCCGTTGACGCCGCGGACACCACCCTTGCCGCCCTCGGTGCCGCCCTGCGCGGACGCGTTCTCCTCGTCGGAGGCTTCATCGGCGCCTGCGCCGGTCTGCGCGGTGTTCTGCGCCGAGGTGGTCGAATCCTGACCCTCGGTGGCGTCGACGGACAACCGGTCGGGCACGCCGTCGGGTGTGAAACCGGTTGCGCGCGGACCGGATAGCGCTGCGGAGACGGTAGGCGGTTGCCGACCGTCGACCGCCGCGGGTGCGAGCACCCCGGCGGTGGGGTCGGCCTCGACGAGCACGTCGTTGGCGAGTCCGCACGAATTTCCGGTCAGTGCACGGGCATTCGACTTTGCCCACGACCAGGAGTCGCGCTGCTCGTAGGCGCCCTTGATGAACGAGGCGACCATGAACAGCACCACGAAGCCGGCGATCACCGGCAGCGGTGAGAACTTGAGCTTCGAGTACCAGTGTTGGGAGTGGCCGGTCTTGGTCTGTTCGTCGACGTAGTCGTCGCGGAAGTGGAACCACAGGCCAACCAGGGCCGTGATCACCGCGAACACCAGGAAGGTCCAGCCCAGCTTGATCGGACCGATCGACGGCGGACGATCCCACCACGGCACGCCGAAACTGCCGACGAACCACCACCCGTTGGTCCCGGCGAAGGACATGCCGGTGACCGCGAGTACCGCCGCGGCGAAGAAGGTGCGGTTGCGTCGCGAGCGCAGGATCGCCGGCGCCATCATCGCACCGGCCGCCGCGGCCAGGCCGGCCGCGATGCCCGCGTACACGCCGAAGTGGTGAGTCCACTTGGTCGGGGTGAACGAGATGAAGAACATGGTGCCCAGCGTGACCGCGACGAGCCGCCAGATCGGGGCGCGCGCAACGCCGTTCGGATGTTCGCGACGCAGCAGTCGCAGCAGCACGACCACCAGGCACAGGATCATCGTCAGCACGCCGAAGCGTCGTGCGAGGGTGCCGTCGGCGGTCGGCAGGATGAGGTAGTAGTAGCGCACCGGCTCTTGCCACCATTCCAGCGTCGGACCGACGTCGGTGGCCACCTGGTTACCCGCGACCAAGGGCATCAACGGTTGGTCGGCGAAGATCTGGAAGAGCACGGCCGTTCCGGCGGCCAGGATCGGTGCGAGCATGGGCAGCAACCCATCACGACGCCGTCGGCTCACCAGGGTCTTGATGATCGGACGGATGCCCGCCAGCAGTGCGGCCACCGCCATCAGGCCGCCGGGTGCCAGTGCGAGGGTGAACGCGGCCGCGACCACCGCCACCGCGTAGGGGAGCAGTCGCCGCGTGGCGATGGCACGTTCGACGCAGCACCACGTCAGCAGCGCGCCGACGGCCTCGGCGGGTTCGGGACGCAGACCGTTGTTGTACGGCAACCAGATTGCGAGGAAAACGAATGCCGCCGACCACACCGCGGGTGTGCTGTTGCGTACGGCCCGGCCCAGCCGGGGAATGACCTCACGGCTGATCAGCAACCAGCCCAACAGCCCCAGCAGGAACGCGGGGAGCCGCATCCAGGGTGCCGACAGGCTGACGTGACTCATCGCCGAGATCACCTGGAAATGCCAGCCGAACGGGTCCTGTGGGACGCCGAAGTACCGGAAATAGTTGTCGGCGTAGCCTGCTTCGCCGGTGATCCGCCCGACGATGAAGTTGTATCCGTCGTCGGACGTGTTGGCCCCCATGAACCACCAGAAGGCGAGAATCAGGAACACTGCGACGTCCGGACCGCGGATGGTCCACCAACCCGACGGCAGGAATCGCCGGTGTCCCCGACCATCCCGTTGGTCGAGCATGCCGAGAGCCACCAGCGATCCGATGGTCATGAGGATGCCGAGGATGATCACCGTCAGCTTGAGTGCCGTTGGCGTGCTCACGTATCGGGTGTCGATGGTGGCGTGCAGCGACAGTCCATCGCGCGCGGCGTCGGCCGGCAGATCGCTGTAGATGCCGACGATCTGCGGTCGCATCTCCTGGTCGGGGATCGAGAAGGTCACCTGGCCGTTGGCCGGGGTGGCGGCGACATTGTCGAATCGTGCGGTGACGCCGCTGCCGTCGGCGTGGAAGACGATGCGGCATTGCGGGTTCGACTGCGCAGCTGCCCGCGGGGTGTTGAGGATGACGACGTCGCGGTCGGTGACCGTGAGGGTATCGGCGGTGGCCCGGACGAACAGACCCCGGGCAGCGGAATCCTGGCCCTGTTCGGGGATGGTCGACAGCAGCACACCGCCAGCCGCCGGCAACCGGGTGGCCAACGAACACGGAACCGTCACGTCCATGTCGATCGGCACATAGGACACCAGCGGAGCCGCGACATCCGAGACGGTGTCACCCTGCGGCCAGTTGAGTTCCGCGGTGGTCTGATTCACCGGAAGCAGCGGGGTCACGATCGCCATCAGGAATCCCAGCAGACCGGTGAGGACTGCGGCGATCTTGATGTTGCGGTAGTTGCGCGGCTTCGCGTCTTCGGTGGACCCCATGGTCGTGGTTGGCTCACTCATCCGCTTGCGGCTCCACCCTGATCGAACTGCTTCGCGACCAACCCCATTGCGTCATCTGCGTTGTCTCCACACGTGCCGGCGGTGCCCCCGTCGCCAGCGGGGTGAGTCGTTCCAGCGCACCCCAGTCGCGCGCCCAGTCGTCCTTCAGATAGGTCGAGACCGCCTGCGGTGTGGTCATGGACTCCGAGATCGACAGCAGGCCACCGTCTCTCGCGGCCTGCCACGTCTTGGACTGAGAGTTGGCGAGCGGGTAGTCGGGCAGGATGCGCCACTGCGGCACCTCGGCGACGCCGTGCGACACCTGCATCGGTCGCTGACATGGGAAGTGCGCGGCCGCGCTGAAGTCGATCAGCGTCGGCGCCGCGGACCCGACGACGGCCTGCAGACTTTGCAGTCGTGGCGCGCGCGGCGGCGTGATGCCGATGAACTGGTACTGCCCGAGGTTGTTGTCCAGCAACGACAGTCGCATCAACGACGCCGCGGGCGGTGCCGCGGCCAGCGGCACTCGGAGATTGCGCCACGACCGGTTGGTGATCACCGGTCCCGGATCGATCGGCAGCACGTCGGGGCCGACCTGGACGAAGGTGCCACCGGGTCCCGGCCTGCCGAACTGCACAACGAGTTTCTGGCCGAAGTTGCGCACCCCGAAGGTGTCGATGGTCGACACCGCACCCGCGGTGCTGAACACCAGGAGCGGCGAAACCGCTCTGTTGGTGGGCAATTCGTAGGCACCGGTGGTCAGTCGCGCTTCACCGACGTGGCCGTAGCTACCCAGCACCGGAGTCGTCTTGGGGTCGAGCCCGAAGGGCAGCAACACATTCGAGCCGTTGACGGTCGTCGGGCCGACGCCGCCGGTGGTGCCCGCGCCCAGGCCGCCGGTGATCGAGAACGGTTTGGCGAAACTGGCCGCCACATTCATCTGACCCGGACGTTGACTACCCGGTTCGGGCGACAGGTTCAGCGGAATCCCGTCGGGGGTGAACCCCACCGAACCGGTGCCGGTGAGCGCAGCGGTCGCCGACAATCCGCCGGCCGGCTTCAGCATGCCCGCATTCGGATCCTGTTCCACCAGAACCTCGTCGGCCATTGCACAGCTGTTGCCCCGCAGTGCGTCGACGTTCTCGGAGAACACGGTGACCGCGGGATAGCGCGTCACCGCGGCCTTGGCGAACACGAGCAGTTCGGCGACCACCATGAGTCCGGCGATCACCGCGATCGGCGACGACGCGAGGAACAGGCGGCGGCGGTCGGCTTTGCTCTCGCCCGGCCCGTCGGTGGTGTGTGCCAGGCCCTTGTTCTCGACGTAGTCGAGTCGCAGGTGCTGCCAGACCGCGATCGCGGCGGTGATGATCGCGAGAATCAGGAACATCGTCGACGCCCCGTATCCGGCGATGACCGGCGCGCGGTCGAACCAGGAGATGCCGTACTCGTAGACGAACGGCCACGCGTTGTAGCCGGCGAGCGCCGCGGCGAGGGCGAAGCACAGGCCGGACACGAACACGGTGAGGTTTCGCGCCGAACGCGCGGCCGACTGGGCGACCGCCAGCGTTGCGGTCGCCGCGATCGCCGCCGCGAGACCGGCCAGCACACCGAACTGGACCGTCCACTTGGTCGGGGTGAACGCGAACAGCAGCAGCGTGACGCCGATGGCGCCGACGAGGCGCCACGCCGGACCGGGCGTGACACCACGGATGCGGCCGCGCCGCAGCATCACCGCGACGGTCACGATCAGACCGGCCAACAGCAGCAGCAACGGCACCCGGCGGGTGAGTGCGCCGTCCTCGGTGGGAACGGTGATGAAGTAGTACCGCAGGAACTCCTGATGCCAGCCGATCACCGGCCCGATCTGGTAGCGCAGCTTCATCGCCTCGGCGACCGTCGCCAGTGTCTGATCGCGGAAGACGACCACCATGACCAGCATCCCGGCGGCTGCGATCGGAGCGATGAGCGCCAGGGTGCCGGTGATGCCGCCACCCGCCTCCCGGCGCCGGGAGCGAAGCGAGCGGGCCGAATCACGACGGTCCAGCAGGATGTGCAGCAGCGGGCGTGCAGCGACCAGCAGGATGGCCACGCCGATCACGCCATGCGGCGCGAGAGCCAGGGTGAACGTCGCCGCGATCGCGGCGAGTGCCGCCGGGAGGAGGCGTCGTGTGTCGATGGCCTGCTCGGCGGCCCACCAGGTGAGCAGCGACCCGAGCACGATGATGCCCTCGCTGCGCAGGCCGCTGCAGTAGGGCAGCCAGAACGCGGTGAACGTCAACGCGGCCGCCCAGAGTGCCCAACCGCTCGACCGAACCGTCGCACCGAGCCGGGGCAGCAGCACGCGACTCAGGATGAACCACGACGCCAGCCCCGCGATCAAGGCCGGGATGTGCATCCACAGGATCGACGGCGACACCGCCGCCCAATGGGCGAGGAAGCTGTAATACCAGTCGAACGGCGCTTCGGGGACGCCATAGAAGCGGTAGTAGTTGGCGAGGTAGCCGAATCCGTCGGCCGTGCGGCCCATGTTGAGGATGTAGCCGTCGTCGGGGCTGCCGGCGCCCAGGAGGAGCCAGATCAGAAGCACTGCGGTAACTACGACGTCGGTCAGCCGAGGACGCAGGGACGACCACCACGGGCCGGTGCGATGCGGTCGGCGAACGGTCGGCGCGTCGAACCGATCGAGCAGGTAGAGCGCAACGAGGGCGACGAGCACGCACAGCACCGCGAGCACCATCACGATCAGCTTCAGCACCGACGGCGAGCTCTCGTAACGGTTGTCGATCTGTACATGAACGGCCAGGCCCGTGGCGGCCCGTACAGCTGCGGTGGGCACGGCGGTGAAGATGCCGTCGACCTGCGGGCGTTTGTCGGGCGGCAGACCCGTCGGGCGGGCGGATCCGAGCCCGACGAACTGCGCACCGACGCCGGTGGCCGACCAGATGCGAAGTTCGCTGCAACGCGCCAGGTCGGCGCGGGAGGCCGTCGCGGCGACGGTGTTGCGGAAGGTCACGGTCACCGCGTCTGCGGTCGCCGTGACGAACAAGGCCGACGCCTTGGCCTTGGGGGCGTTCGCCGGCATGGTCGCCAGGATCACGCCGCCCTCGCGAGGCAGCGCCGGAAGGATGGTCGACCTCAGCGTCGTACAGGGAATGGTGACGTCCAGGCTCCGCGGCGTCTGGGCGATCAGTGGGGCCGTCACCGAGGCGATATCGGCGGAAAGCGGCTGGTTGCGCGGCCAGTCGAAGGATGCGTCGGTGGCTTTCACCGGCAGCAGCGGGGTCAGCGCGCACAGGATCACACCGAGTACACCGGCGACGATGGCCACGGTTGCGGCCGTGCCCACCGAGACCCGACCGGAATCGGTGCCGGTCGGTTGATCTGCTGCTGACGCAGAGGTCGGGGCTGTCACAGGCACGATGTCTGATGGTAAGCGAGATGCCTGAGAGCACCTACTCATGTAGGTCAGATGGCCGTGAGAGGGCGAGCGCAGCGACGAGGTTTGCCACCGGTACCGATCGAGCGTTCCGCTCTCCACTAGGGTCACCAACTGATGACCACCGATTCTGCCGCCGCTGCCGACACCCCGGCAACGCCAACCGATGGCGCTACCTCGACGAGCCGCCGCTGGGCGCTGACCGCCGTGGTCGCGGGGTTAGTCGCGGTCGCGGCGGCGATCCTGACGCCCCTGCTGCCGGTCACCGAGCACACGGCAAGTATCAGCTGGCCGCAGGAGACCGACTCGTCGGTGGTGTCACCCCTGGTGACGCAGACCCCGGCAGGTCTCGACATCACCATCGGCGGTACCACGCTGCGTCGGGCCGTCGAGAACGGCGAGACCACCCCCAGGGCGGGTACCGCACGGTTTGTGCTGGTGTCGACGATGCCTGTGCAGGCGCCCGGCGCCATGGACAAGGGTCTGTTCGTGACCACCGGCCCCGACGGCGTCCTGGTGAGCTTGCGGGGCAAAGAACTGCTGCGTGTGCCGCGCGCCGACCTGGCGCGCACCGAGCGGCTGCACGTGTGGTCGACCGCGACCATGATCGACGCGCGGGCGGTTGGGGCCGGACGCACCGGTTCGGCCGGCCCATCGGATCTGCCGCAGGTGTCCGGGGTGTTCACGGACATGGAGCCGATCGGGGTCCGCAACTCCGTGCGCGACGGTCTCGCGGTCCGCGTCGACATCGACAACCGATTCGACACCAGCCCCACCGTGCTCAAACTGCTGGTGATGATCCTCGGCATCGTGGCCGCCGTTCTGGCCTTCGTCGCCACCGCCGTCCTCGACGTCCGGGGCGGCTACCACCGCCGCGTCGGCCGGATCGACTGGCGTCTTCTGTTCCGCCCCCGCGTCGCCGACCTCGCCGTCACCGCGGTCCTCGTGGTGTGGCACTTCCTGGGTGCCGGGTCGTCGGACGACGGTTACATCCTGAACATGGGCCGCAACGGGTCCGACGCCGGTTTCCTGGCCAACTACTACCGATTCCACGGCATCCCCGAGGCACCGTTCGACTGGTACTACAGCTTTCTCGCCCAGTGGTCGACGATCTCCACCGCCGGCATCTGGATGCGGCTGCCCGCGCTGGTGGCCGGTCTGGTGTCGTGGTTCATCCTGAGCCGGGTGCTGCTGCCGCGGCTCGGTGGTGCGGTGCGTCGCTCCCAGTGGGCAATGCTGACGGCGGCCGCGGTCTTTGTGGCGTTCTGGATGCCGTTGTGCAGCGGCCTGCGCAGCGAGGGCATCATCGTGCTGGGTTCGTTGCTCACCTGGTGGGGGGTCGAGCAGGCGATCGCGACGCGCCGCATGCTGCCGGCGGCGAGCGCCGCCCTGGCGGCGCTGGCCACCGTGGCGCTGGCACCCCATGGCGTCATCGCCATTGCCCTGCTGATCGCCGGGTCGCGTCCGATGCTGCGGATCATTCGCCGCCGACGCGGCGAGCACGGCGTCGCGCCGCTGGTGGCCGGGATCGCTGCAGCGGCAGCCGTCGTGGTGATCGTGGTGTTCCGCGACCAGACCCTCGGATCGATGGCCGAGGCACTGCGCATCCGGTACACGGTCGGTCCGACGCTGGCCTGGTACCAGGAACTGCTCCGGTACTACTTCCTGTCGCTCACCACGCCCGACGGCAGTCTCGTCCGCCGCGTCCCGCTCCTGTTGTTCCTCGCCGCGCTGTTCGTCACGATGGCAGTGCTGTTGCGCCGCAAGCATATTCGGGGGGTCGACCGCGGACCGGTGTGGCGGCTGATCGGCGCTGTGCTGCTCACGGTGCTGCTGCTGTCGTTCACGCCGACCAAGTGGACGGTCCAGTTCGGCATCTACGCCGGGGTTGCGGCCGCGATGACGGCGGTCGCGACGGTGGCCGTGGCGTCGGCCGCCCGACGCTCGCCGCGCAACCTGTGGATGTACATCGCCGTGTTGCTGTTTGCCAGCGCGGTGGCCGCGGCCGGCAAGAACGCGTGGGGTTGGGCCTACGACTTCGGCATCGCCTGGTTCGACAAGGCACCGACTATCGCCGGCATCCAGCTCTCGTCGATCCTGTTGGTGCTCACCGTGATTGCGCTTGCAGTGGCGGTCTGGTTCCACGTCCGCATCGACGTGGACGCCGAACGCGGCGTCGTCCGCGACGCACGAGAATCGCGGTGGCAGACGGCGATCGCGTCGTCGCCGATGCTGGTGATCGCCACCGCACTCGTGCTCGTCGAACTCTTGCTGTTCGCCAAGGCCGCCGCGACCCGGCTCGACACCTACACGACGTTCAGCGCGAACATTCACGCGCTGGCCGGCAACACCTGCGGCATGGCCGACGATGTGCTCGTCGAGGACGACCCGAATCGCGGTGCGCTGCAACCCGTCGGGACCACCGACATCTCCAAGGCCCTCGCCGGTGAATCCACCGGCTTCACGCCCGACGGCGTTGCCCCCGACCTGCTGCCCGATCCGACATCACTGGGTGCGGGCACCATCAACACCTCCGGCGACCTGTCTCGGCCGTTCGTGGTGTCCGGTGGCCCGCCGGGAACCATCGGCGGCTCCGGGCCGGTCGGCGTCAACGGCAGCCGAGTGAAACTGCCGTTCGGTCTGAAGCCCGAAACCACGCCCGTGCTGGGCAGTTACGGACACGACAACGAGACCGCCGAACTCACCTCCGACTGGTACCGGCTGCCGCCCAAGGATTCGTCGCCACTGCTGGTGATCACCGCTGCGGGTCCGGTGTTCTCGGTCGACCAGGACGGGGTTCCGCAGGCGGGGCGGTCGTTGAAGGTGCAGTTCGGTCGGGCCGAGGGGAATTCGTTCGTCCCGATGGGTCCCGGCTATGTACCGATCGATCCGGGACCGGTCCGGCCCAACCGCCCGTGGCGCAACCTGCGTATCCCGATGGACGCGGTGCCCGCCGGGGCGACCGCCATGCGGATCGTCGCGGAGGACAACAACGTGAGCCCCGACGAGTGGCTCGCGTTCACACCGCCCCGGGCCCCGCAGGTGAAGACGTTGCAAGACGTCGTCGGCTCGGAAACGCCGGTGCTGCTCGACCTTTCGGTGGGCAGCCAGTTCCCGTGCCAGCGTCCGATGGCGACCCGCAACGGCGTGATGGAGGTGCCGTCCTGGCGGATCGTGCCCGATCAGGTCACCACCAACTCGAAGTCCAAGACCTGGCAGGCGGCGATCAACGGCGGCATCCTCACCACCTCCGAGGCGCTGACCACCGCCGGCACCGTGGCGACCTACTTGGACAACGACTGGTATCGGGATTGGGGTGGGCTGCAGCGGCTGACCCCGCTGGAGATGTCGCCGGCTCGGGTGACGACGGGGGAGAAGACGACGTGGGGCGTGAGCCGCTCGGGACCGATCAGGGTGGTGCCGCAGGATGACTGACCAACGTCTCCGAATTGCACGCATTGTCGCGGTTGTCGCCGGACTTCTCGGTGTGCTGCTTGCCTTCTCCGCGCCGTTCCTCCCGGTGTCCTATACCAAGGCCGAACTCAACTGGCCGCAAGAGGACGCGGCCGGTAATCCCGTGGTGCGCAACGTCGCCGCGCCCAACGTCGCGTATGTGCCGGTGTCGATGGACATCTCGGTGCCCTGTGCGCTCGGTGCGCAACTACCGGCCGCGGGCGGCGTGCTGTTGTCGACGGTGCCAGAGAACGGCGCCGAGGCAGGCACCGTCGGACTGTTCGTCCGGGCGACCGCAGAGCGACTCAACGTCACCCAGCGCAACGCCGTACTGCTCAGTGTTCCGCGCGCGCAGGCGCAGCAGAACCCGCAGTGTCGCATCGTCATTCATTCCGACACCAGCGGCACGCGCGGCGCGGTCGAGGGGATGACGTCCGACGCCGGGGTGACGAGTTTCGACCTCGCCGATCCCAATGCGCGCCCGCAGATCATCGGCGTGTACACCGACCTCCCGAGAACCGCGTCGACCGAAGGGCTTTCCTACCGGTCGACGATCGACACCCGGTTCAGCACGAGCCCCACCACCCTCAAGGGTCTTGCGCTCATCGCCGGCATCCTCTGCACGCTTGCGTCGTTGATCGCACTCGCCGTGCTCGACGCGCGAGACGGCCGTCGACTGCGAAAGCTGCTGCCCGCGCGGTGGTGGCGCCCACGGCTGGTCGACGTCGTGGTCGGTGGAGTTCTGCTGGTCTGGATGCTCATCGGCGGCAACACGGCCGACGACGGCTACCAGGTCACCGTCGGACGTGTGGCGCCCGGTGCGGGGTATCTCGACAACTACTACCGCTACTTCGGTGCGCCACAGGACCCGTTCGGTTGGCACTACCAGTACCTGTCCCTCTGGATGCAGGTCAGCACCGCGACACCGTGGCTTCGGCTGCTGCCGTTCCTGTTTGCGCTGGCGGGCTGGTTCCTCATCAGCCGTGCCGCGATCCCCCGGCTCGGCCGGGCGGTGAGTACCTCCAACGCCGCGATCTGGGCCGCCGGCCTCGGCTTCCTCGCGGTGTGGCTGCCGTTCAACAACGGTCTGCGGGTCGAACCCGCACTGTCGGTGGGCATCCTGCTGACCTGGGTCCTGGTGGAGCGGGCCGTCGCCACCGGCCGCCTGTTCCCGTTGAGCCTTGGCATCATCTCCGCCGCCTTCACTCTCACGATTCATCCGGCCGGCGCCATCGCGGTGCTGCCAGTGCTGGCGGCACTGCGCCCGATCCTCAAGCGCCTCCGCGAACGAGGCCGACGCGACGGATATCTGCCGACCCTGGTGCCACTGCTGGCGGCCGGATTCGCGGTGCTGTTCGAGATCTTCGCCGACCAGTCGCTCGCGTCGATCATGGAGGGCGTCGAGGTACAGGGCATCGTGGGCCCCACCAACAAATGGTGGACCGAGGCGATGCGCTACTACATCCTGTTGAACCCGACGCCGGACGGTTCGATCGCACGCCGGGTGGGCATCTTCGTCACGATCCTCGCGGTGATCATCATCGTGCTCACGCTGTTGAGCAAGCGTCGCGTGTCGCGGATTGCCAGCGCACCGCTGTGGCGTCTGGTCGCGGTGACCTCGGGTGCGGTGGCGGTGCTCGCGTTCGTGCCCACCAAGGCGACCCACCAGATGGGTGCCTTCGCCTGTCTCACCGGTGTTCTGGCGGCTGCGGCGACCGCTCTGCTGGAGCCCTCGGTGATGCGACGACGCTGCAATCGCACGTTTGTCGCGGCGGCAGCCGCGTACGCGCTCGCAGTGACCTTCGCCGGGCGCAACCAATGGTGGTACGTCGGCAGCTACGGCATCCCGTGGGGTGACGACACGCCCAACGTGCGCGGCATAGGACTATATGTGCCGATCCTTCTGGTTGCCGTCGGACTGACCCTGTACGGAGCCTGGCAGTACTACCGCGACGACCGGCTGGCCGAACGCGGTGAGGTGCCCGCCTTCTCGGTGCACGATGCGGGGCGCACCCATCGGCTGCTCCGTCGCGTACCGACGTACTCGCTGGCGATCATCTCCGCCGTCGTACTCGCCTTCACCTTCGTGTCGTTCGCGAAAGCCATCTCCACCCAGCGTGATTCGTGGTCGTGGGCGAGTTCCAACGTCGACGCGATGCGCGGGAACCCATGCGCCCTGGCCGACGCGGTCCTCGTCGAGAAGGACCCCAACACGGGTCTGCTGGCACCGGCTCGCGTTGCAGGGCAGAACAATTCGTCTCCCGGTGCAGCGCTGGCCGGACGTGGCATGGTCGGATTCGACCCCAATGGCGTGTCGTCGCACCTGGAAAGCGACTCGGAGGGCGACGACAACGAGAACACCGAGGTCGACCGCACCCAGACCGATCCGAATGCGGCACAGCAGGAACCCAGCGGCACCGCCGGTTCCGCCGACACCGGCGGCGGGACAACCACGTCCAAGGGCGTGAACGGGTCGATGGTCAAACTTCCGTTCGGCCTCAACCCGCAACTGGTCCCGGTGCTGGGAACCTACGGGACCCCAACGGGTCTCGGCCACCTGCAGTCCGACTGGTACCAACTCCCGGCGCGGGGCGCGGACCGTCCGCTTGTCACCATGTCGGTGGCCGGAAAAGTCGAGTACATCGACGAACTCGCCGTGCGCCATCCGGGTCAGAAGCTGCGGCTCGAGTTCGGCCGGGTCGAGCCGGACGGTCGGGTCACCACCGTTGCATCGATGATCCCGCTCGACCTCGACGCCGCACCCGAGTGGCGCAACCTGCGCTTCCCGCTGGACCAGGCGCCGCCGCGCGCGACGGTGGTGCGCGTCGTCGCCGACGACACCTCGGCCGACCAAGCGCAGTGGCTGGCCGTCACACCGCCCCGGGTGTCGAACCTGGTGACGCTGAATTCGCTTGTCGGTGGCGAAGATCCGGTGCTGCTCGACTGGGAGGTGGCCTTCGCCTTCCCGTGCCAGCGTCCGGCGTCGGTCCACAACGGGGTTCTGGAGACCCCGATGTGGCGCATCACCCCCGACGCCGAAGGCGAGCGCGTGAACTCGCGCCGCTGGATGGCCGGTGACTACGGCGGCCCGCTCGGCATCGTGGAGAACGAATTGCGCCCGACCGTCCTGCCGGCCTATCTCCGCAACGACTGGGCCAAGGACTGGGGCAGTCTGCAGCAACTGACTCCGCTGAAACCGCAAGTGCCCGCCCAGATCGACCTCACCGAGGACGTCCACTGGGGCTGGTGGACACCCGGACCGATGCGCGCGGTCAAGAACTGACCTCAACCTTGTTGATCGTGCGTCCCCAACCGTTGATCGTGCGTCCCCAACCGTTGACCGTGCAGCGCCACCCGCTCCCTGAGGTGCGAGGAGCGCCAGCGACGAGCCTCGAAGGGCCTGGTGAGACAACCATATTCATGTCACCAAGGGCTTCGAGGCTCGCAGGCTCGCACCCTTCGAGACGCTCGCAAGCTCGCTCCTCAGGGCGACGCCTCAGCCGGCGGAAGGGGACCTGGGCTCCCTGGCTCGCTCCCTTCGTGAAGCTCGCTCCTCAGCCCGGATCCGTGGAAGCGTGTCGAACGATGACCGCAAGGACGCAGACCGGCCCAACTCCGCTCCCTGAGGTGCTCGAGGCGCTAGCCGAGAGCCTCGAAGGGCTGGTGAGACAAGGCAATTCGGCGACCATGTAACGACGGTCACCAGGCCTTCGAGGCTCCTCGCTAGCGCTCGTCGCACCTCAGGCAGCGGAATTTCGGGCCCAGCTCTGCCTTCCACGGATCCAAGCTCAGGACGGCGCCTCAACCAACAGGAGCCGGGCGGTCACGGGTCGGCCACGCCCGCGGTGACAGCAGGCGAAGTCCGTTGAGTGCGACCAGGATTGTCGAGCCCTCGTGTCCGGCCACGCCGAGTGGCAACGGTAGATGGCCGACGAGATCCCAGGTAACCAGGACCGCGATGAAGGTCGCGGCGATGGCGAGGTTGGCGATGACCACCCGCCGTGCGCGTCGGGCAAGGGCCAGCAGTGCGGGTACGGCGTCGAGGTCGTCGCGGACGATCACCACGTCGGCGGTGGCCAGAGCGAGGTCGGCGCCCATGTGGCCCATGGCGATTCCGATGTCCGCGGTGGCGAGGGCAGGTGCGTCGTTGATGCCGTCGCCGACCACAGCAACTCGGGATCCCCGGCCCTGGAGGTCGCGGACCGCGTCGACCTTGTGCTGCGGCAAGAGATCGGCGCGGACTTCGTCGATACCGACTGCCGGCGAAATGGATTGAGCGGCCGCCTTGTTGTCGCCGGTCACCATGATCGGGGTGCTGCCGGTCACCGAGGTCAGTGTGGAGATGGCGGACGCGGCTTCGGGCCGGATTCGATCGTGCAAGCCGATGACACCGATCGGGTGTCCGTCGTCGAGGACTGCCACGCTGGTTCCGCCGGCGTCGTCGATGCGCACGCGCGAGCGGCTGACGCGCGAGTCTCCGAAAATCTGTGTGGCGTTGAGGACTTCGACCGTCCGGCCATCGAGTGACGCACGCACCCCTCGCCCCGGTAGCGCAGCGAAGTCGGCGACCGCGGCCACCCTGATCTCCCGTTGAGCTGCGGCTTCGACGATGGCGCGACCCAGCGGATGCTCACTGTCGTTCTCGGCGGCGGCAGCGATTGCGAGGACCTGGTCGGGGTCGTGGGTTTCGTCGAGGGCGACGATGTCGGTCACGACGGGCTGTCCGGTCGTGATGGTGCCGGTCTTGTCCAGGGCGACCAGATCGATGTCGGCCAGCTTTTCCATGGCCACAGCGGATTTCACCAGGACGCCGCGTCGGCCTGCGGTGGCGATCGCCGAGAGCAGCGGCGGCATGGTGGCCAGCACGACGGCGCATGGCGACGCGACGATCATGAAGGTCATGGCGCGCAACAGAGTTGGCTGTAGCTCGGCGCCCGTGGCCAGTGGGATCGCGAACAGCGCCACGGTGGCGGCAACGACCGCGATCGAGTAGACGCGCTCGACCTTCTCGATGAACAGTTGCGTTGTCGCTTTGGTCGCACTTGCCTCGCCGACCATCGCGACGATACGTGCAACCACGGTGGCCTCGGGGTCGGTTCCCACCTGCGCGCGTAATGCGCCGGTGCCGTTGAGGGTTCCGGCGTAGACGGTGTCGCCGATCGCCTTTGCCACCGGGAGTGGCTCGCCGGTGATGGAGGACTGGTCGACGTCGCTGGCGCCGTCGAGGACCGTGGCGTCGGCCGCGATCCGCTCTCCCGGCCGGATGACGATCACTTCGCCAACCGTCAACCTTGCTGCGTCGACCGTGGTCTCGGTGCCATCGGCATCGATTCGGGTGGCCTGATCGGGTGCGAGGTCGAGCAGGTTGCGTACGGAGTCCTCGGTGCGCCGGGTGGCCACGTCCTCGAGGGCGCCCGACGTGGCGAAGATGACGATCAGCAGCGCGCCGTCGAAGATCTGTCCGATCGCGGCGGCGCCGATGGCAGCGACGATCATCAGCAGGTCGACATCGATTATCCGGTGACGAAGCGCGGTCAGACCGTCGCGCGCGGACTGCCATCCGCCCGTGGCGTAACACGCCAGGTAGAGCGTCCACATCAGCCAGTTCGGCCCGCCGGCCACCTGCATCACCAGTCCGCAGACGAACAGGACGGTCGCGGCCGTCGCCCACCGCACCGAGCGCACCGCCCAGACGTCCGACCACCAGCGGCGTCCCGAGTCGCCGGTGGTGACAGCTCGCGAGGGGGACAGGAGTGTCGCCTCAGACATATGTAGAAGAATACACATGTAGATATGTACATATATTAGGGATGTGGTTGACTGCATTCATGGGCCATGGAGTGCAGGGAAGGTCGACGCCGAGCGGCCCACTCGACCCTGCGGCCGCGGCCACCGTCGCCGAGACGCTGCAGGCGCTGGCGTCGCCGAATCGCTTGCTGATTCTCACGCAGTTGCGGCAAGAGCCCTGCTCGGTGACCGATCTGGCCGAGGCGGTCGGAATGGAACAGCCGGCCGTCTCGCATCAACTGCGTCTGTTGCGAGCGCTCGGTCTGGTGGTGGGGACCCGTCAGGGGCGCAGCATCATCTACAGCCTGTACGACTCACACGTTGCGTCGCTGCTCGACGAGGCGATCTACCATATCGAACATCTCCGCCTCGGCGAGCGCGGCGACGACACCGCGTGAGCTGGTGAGTCCAGTCGTCGCCTCGCCAGGGGCTTCGAGGCTCGTCGCTAGCGCTCCTCATACCTCAGCCAGCGGGAGGTCGCTCCTCGCACCACAGCCGGCGGGGAAGCCGCTACTGCCGGATCGGCGCCGGGCTCCACAGCCCGCTGCGGACCGCGGTACCGGTCTGGATGTCGGCTTCGGTCGTGACGCCGCCGTACGGGTCGTAGCGTTCGAGCGCTCCCCAATCGCGTCCGATGTCGCCCTGTAGGTAGGTGGCAAGCGCCGTCGGCTTCTGGGACACCTCGAGCCAGCCGAGCGGTCCGCCGCCGAACGAGTCCTGCCACGCCGAGACGGCGGCGGCGAGGTCGGCGCCCGGCTTGATCCGCCACTGCGGAATCTCCGCCACGCCCACATTGTGGGAGAACGGACGCTGACACGGGAACGCCAGACCCGACGTCCAGTCCACCTGGACCGGATCCTCACGCCCGGCGACGTCTTGCAGGGTCTTCATCTTCGGCAGGCGAGGCGGGGTGACGACGATGAACCGGTCCTCGGACAGATTGTCGTCGGTCGCGACGATGCGCACGGCAGTGGTGTCGGGCGGGAGTTCGTCGGTGTTGTAGCGCAGGTTTCGCCACGACGGGCGCGGTCCCGGATCGATGAGTTCGGTGTCGCCTGCAGGCTTGAGGTCGGCGTCGCGGGTGGCCGGTCCGATCGGGTCGGAGGTGTACTGCAGCGTGAGATTGGGGTTGTCGTATTCGCCGGCCACCGACATCGTCAACAGTGGTCGGTCACGCCAATTCGGTGGCAGCGCATACCATCCCGAGGTGAGTCGGGCCGGGACCTGATCGGTGAGCGAGTAACTGCCCATCACCGGGGTCCGCGCGCGGTCGAGGAAGAACGGCAGCGGCACATGGCTTCCGTTGACCCCCGCGACCGGTAGCGGATCGCCGCCGCCGGTGGCGCCGGGGTTGGAGTTGAGGACGTCGGGCGAGCCCGCCACGTTGCCGGCCAGCACGCCGAGCGAGCCCTCACTTGCGGTGCTCGACAGGTCGTCGGGGACGCCGTCGGGGGAGAAGCCGACGGTGCCCGGCGCGAGATTGGTACCCGGCGCCGGTGAGGGACCACCGAGTGGATTGGCCAGGGTGGCGTCGACGGGCGTGAGCATGTCGCGGTTGGGGTCTTCCTCGACCCACACCATGTCGGCCATGCCGCATTCGTGGCCGGCGAGCGCCTCGAGGTTCGACCGCGGCGTCGAGAACGAACTGCTCTGGTGAATCCCGGAGAACACCGCGGTGATGATCTCGAAGACGACCACGGCCGCGGCGACGTAGGCCAGGGGCGCTGCCGCCATCGAGCTGCCAAGACGTCGGTACGCGCGTGCATGTGTGGGGGCCGCGGTCTCGTCCGCCGGATCGGTCCCGGTGAACGGTTCGCGGAAGTGGAACCACAGGGCAACCAAGAGCAACAGCAGCGATGCGTAGAGCAGCAGCTGCCCCAGCATGAGCCCGCCGATGGTGACCTGGCTGATGCCCCACGGCATGCCCCAGGACGAGTAGTAGTAATACGAGTTCGGCGCGGTGAAGGCGACGCCGGTGATGAACAGCACGAGTGCGGCGAACAGCGTGCGATTGCGCCGCGAATGCATGGCCTGGTGGCTCGCCGCGATGGCGGCGATCGCGGCCAAAGCGGCGGCGAGCCCAGCGAACACACCGAAGTGATGGGTCCACTTGGTCGGCGTGAACATCAGGAAGACGAGCGACGCGAAGGTGATGCCGACGATCCGGCGCGACGGACCCAAAGCCGTTCCCGGGATGCGCGATTTGCGGATCAGCACGGCCGCGGACACGACCATCGCGATGATCATCGTCAGAACCGCGAAGCGACGCGCGATCGAGCCGTCGGCGGAGAACGCGAACAGCGCGCTGTAGCGGTCGATCTCGCTGAACCAGTGTCGGGACGGTCCGATCGCACTCTTCATCGTCGACGCCTCGAGGAATGATCGCAGCGTCAGATTGGAGAACACGACGAAGACGACGAAGGTCCCGGCGGCTACGATCGGCGCGATCAACGCGACATACGACCACGCCCCGTTGCCGATGGCGCGGGCCCGTTTGATGAGCGCCATGATCATCGGCCGTGCGCCGGCGATCAGGGCGGCCACCGCGAGCACGCCGGTCGGCCCGGCCGCCAGGCTGAACGCGCCGATGAGACAGGCCACCGCAGCCGGGAGCAGTCGGCCCGTGGCGATGGCTCGTTCCACCGAGCACCAGGTGAGCAGTGCGCCGAGGCAGATGATGGGCTCGGGCCGCAGGCCGTTGTTGAACGGGAACCAGAACGCGAGGAAGACGAAGGCGGCGGTCCAGTTCACCGACGTCCGGGTGAGTGCCGCACGTCCGAGGCGCGGCAGGACCTCGTGGCTGACGATGAGCCACACCAAGATGCCGCAGATCAGCGCGGGCAGCCGCATCCACGGGCTGGCAACGGAGACATGGCTGAGCAGCCCGAACACCTGGTAGTACCAGCCAAACGGTGCCTCTGGTGCACCGAACCAACGGAAGTAGTTCGCGGTGTAATCCGTGTGCTGGGCGACCCGCGACATCGTCAGCAGGTACCCGTCGTCGGACGTGTTGGGGCCGATCATGTGCCAGACGACGAGCGCGCCGATCACCACATAGTCGCGCGCGTTGAGGTGCCACCATCGGGCCGGCAGGAAGCGCCGATGGCGCCGGCCGTCGGTGGAGTCGAGCACGGCCAGTGCAGCCAACGACAACAGCGTCGCGATGACGCCGACGATCACGACCAGCCACTTCAGCACCGTCGGCGCCGTGTTGTATCGGGAATCGATGGTGACGTGCGCGCTGAGTCCGGCGACGTCGGCGGCCGGGCCCGACAGATCGGTGAACAGGCCGGTCACCTGCGGTCGCTGGTCGGGGAAGTACTCGTACTGGTCCTTGGTGGACGTCGACCCCATGAGCGGCTGCCCGTCGGGGCCGCGCATGCCGACGAACTCCGCCGACACGTCGTCGGCGTCCGCGTGCACCACGATCTCCCGGCAGTCCTGCGACCGGACGTCGGCCAGGGTCGCCGACGCCAGCGGCACATTGCGGTTGACGACTTCCACGGTGCGACGATCGGCGGGCTGATCCGGCGTCCCGGTGACGCGGATGAACAGGCCGCGCTCGCCGCTCTTCTCGGCCTGTTTCGGCGTGGTCGACAGCAGTACCGACTGGTCGCCGGAAAGACGGTCGACGGCCGAGCAGGGCACCGAGAAGTCCAGGTCGATCGGGACATAGCTGATCAGGGGGGCCGACACCGACCCGATCTGCCCCTCTTGCGGCCAGCTGATCTCGGCGGTCGTCTGCTTGACCGGCATCAGCGGGGTGGCGAGCGCCATGAACAGCCCGAGCAGACCGGTGACGATCGCGACGAGTTTGGCTCGTCTCACGGTCGGGGCTGATGGCACAAAGAGAGATGGTAGCCCCGCGCTCATGCCGGACCTGCCGGGACGGGTGCGCCCGGATGTCTCGCGGGCAACTACGCTTGGTGCCATGTCCGACGACGTCGACGCCGACCGTACTGCGGAGAATGCCGAGCCGCTCCCGATTCTGCTGCTCAACGGGCCGAACCTGAACACCCTGGGCATCCGTGATCCGGAGGTCTATGGCGCCTCGACGCTGGCCGACGTCGTCGACCTCGCCGAGCGCACCGCCGCCGACCTCGGTTTCGGTCTGCGCGCCGCCCAGACCAATCACGAGGGTCAGATGATCGACTGGATTCACGAATCCGTCGGCCAGATCTGCGGCATCGTGATCAACCCGGGCGGGTGGACGCACACCTCGGTCGCGCTGGCGGATGCGCTGGTCATCCCCGAGGTCCCGGTCATGGAGGTCCATATCAGCAACGTCGGCGCCCGCGAACCCTTCCGCCACCACTCCTACGTGTCGCCGATCGCGTCCGGCGTCATCGCCGGCTACGGCATTCGCGGCTATGAGTTCGCCGTTCGACGTCTGGCCGATCTGGTCGCCTGACGACCCTTGCCGCTGCGTCGTGAGTCCGATTCCGGTGGCTGAGGTGTGAGGAGCGCAAGCCGCCGGGCTGAGGAGCCCATGCGAGGTACGAGCATGGGGCGTCTCGAAGTCGACGAGCCTCGAAGCCCTTGGTGAGACACGACGACTAACTGCAATCAAGGGGTTGCACTTCATGTGCGATGGTGCAACCATGGAGTTGCACATGAATCCACGACGAGGAGTTCTCATGACGACCGCCGATTACGACCGCATCGAACGAGAGATCAGCATCGACGCCCCGCCGGAACGCGTCTGGGAGCTGGTGTCCGAACCGGGCTGGTACATCAACGACAAGGAGATCACCGAGCACCGGATCGAGGTGCGCGGCGAGGTCACGGTCGTCCACGATCCGACGCATGGTTCGTTCGCGATGCGAGTCGTCGAACTCGACGAACCGCGGTACGCCGCATTCCAGTGGCTCATCGACGCCGACAACCCGCAGAGCACCTCGACAGTCGTCGAATTCTGGATCACCCCAACGGATTCTGGCGTGATACTGAAGGTCGCCGAGAGCGGGTTCGACTCCCTCGACGACACGGAGGCCGATCGACGCTCCCGGTTCGACGACCACACGGACGGCTGGCGCATCGAACTCGAGCTCGCCCGGGACTACCTCACCCGGCAGGAGTCCCGTGCCTGAGAGCGACGCCGCCACGGTCGAGGTCTTCGCCGCGCTCGCCGACGACAGCCGCTGGGAGATCCTGGTGCGCCTCGGCCGCGAGCCCGCGTCGGCCTCGACCCTGGCCACCGAACTCCCGATCTCCCGCCAGGCGATCGCGAAACACATCCGTGTGCTCACCGATGCCGGACTGGTCACACCCGTCCGGGTCGGGCGGGAGATCCGACACGAGGCGGTCGGGTCTCGCCTGTCGGGAGTAGCCCGGCGTCTCGACGATATCGCCCGCGGCTGGGATCGCCGACTGAACCGGATCAAGACGATGGCCGAGAGTGCTGTTGACACCGACCCGGCTCGGCACACGTCGAAAGAGTGAGGGACGCGGCACAATACAGACGTGCTGCATCTCGAACTGTCCTGCCCCGGTCACGTCACCGACGGCGTTCTCGAACTCGTGACCGACGACGAAGCGGTCAGTTCGATCGCCGTCGTGCGGGGGGCGTCGTTGCGTCCGGTGGGCGACCTGGTGAAGGTCGACGTCGCTCGCGAGGCCGCCGACGATCTCATCGCCGCGATCCGTGAACTCGGCGTCGACAGCGACGGGTGTCTCCGGGTCGAAGAAGTCGAGGCGTTCATCTCGCGGCAGGCACTCGAGGCCGACCGTCGCGCACCCGGCTTCGGGTCGGATGCTGTGGTGTGGCCGCAAGTGGGCCTGCGCGCCTACGGCGACTCCGAACTCAATTTCACCTACCTCGGGTTCATGATCCTGGCGACGACCCTCGCGGCCATCGCGGTGGTTCTCGACTCGCAGATCCTCACCATCGGCGCGATGGTGCTGGGTCCGGAATTCGGGGTGATCATCGCGATGTGCGTGGGCGTGGTGCTCTGCCGCCCAAACCTGTTCTGGATGGCCACCCGCACACTGACGATCGGGTTCGCCGTCGCGATGGTGGCGACGCTGGCACTATCCGCGATCGCGCGCGGCCTGGGCTGGATCAGCATCGACGACATCACTCATCACCCCGAGACAGACTTCATCTACTCGCCGGACAAGTGGTCGTTCATCGTCGCGATCGTGGCTGCGGTAGCCGGCGTGCTGTCGATCACCTCCGCGCGAACCGGCGGCCTTGCCGGAGTGTTCATCTCGGTCACCACGATTCCGGCGGCCGGCAATCTCGCGCTCGCCGCGGCGTTCGCCGAGTGGTCCGAAGTACGCGGCTCCGCACTGCAACTCGTGGTCAACATCGTCGGCATGACGATGGCCGGCTGCCTGACGTTCTGGCTTCAGAAGCGACTGTGGAAACCGTTCTCGAACCGTCGCGCGGCGCGTGTTCGGGAGATCAACGACGAGTTGTCCTGAGCGAGCGTCGGCCTTACAGCAACCGGATGTCTCCCTCCGCTGGCTCGAGGCGCTGGCCTTTCTACCGCCGCCTGAGGTCCGACGAGCGCTGCCTCTACCGCTGCCTGAGGTGCGACGAGCGCTAGCGAGGAGCCTCGAAGGCCTGGTGACCTTTGCTACCGGGATGCCCAATTGCCGTGTCTCACCAGGGCTTCGAGGCTCTCGGCTAGCGCCTCGAGCACCTCAGCCGGCGGAAGGGGACTCAAGGAGCGGGGGCAGCGGGCGTTGTTCGGCTCAATTTCTCGAGGTTCTGCTACAGATCCGGGCTCAGATGTCGAGCGCTCGTCTCGCCGCGTCGGCCACGCTGCCGCGGTGGACGGGTCCGTGGCCGGGGTACAGGACGGTCGCGTCGAGTCGGGTGAAGTCGCCGACCGTGCGCCGGGCCTCGTCGACGTCGTGCTGGAAGGCGTCGGCGATGCATTGGGGTCCGGCGATCGCGGAGATCGGGTGTCCGGAGACCAGCGCGTCGCCCGAGACCAGCACCTGCTCGTCGGCGACGAGGTAGGCGCTGTGCCCGTCGGTGTGGCCATGGGCAGCAACGGGTTTCGGACGTCCGGGAAGATCCAACGGTTCGGGGAACGGTTGCGCGTCGGGCAGTCCGGTGCGACTGAGGACGCCGAGCGGTGTCACCGTCGCCAGCCATCGCAATACCCGTGGTCGGTAGGCGATCGGTGCGATGTCGCGGACGTCGGCTTGCTGCAAATACTCACGCCGCGCGTGCGCGACCTCGACCGGGTCCATGAACACGTCGAATCCGTAGCGCTTCTGCAGCTTTGCGAGTCCGCCGAGGTGATCGACGTGCGCGTGGGTGAGTAGGGCACCACGGATGTCCTCAGGTCGCGCGCCGATGGCGCGAATCGATTCGACCACCGCGTCGGCCTGTCCCGGATATCCACCGTCGATCAAGGTCAGATCGGAACCCTCTTGGAGGACAACCCAATTGACTGGACCGGTCCCGACGAGATATGCGGTGCCGGCGTCGCCGTCCACACGCTCGATCGTGAACCCGCTCATCGGGCAACCGCTTTGCGAACCACCAGCACGAACGGCCCGATGCCGTCGGAGGTGACGGTGAAGCGGGGGTCGGCGAACAACGCGGGATCGAAGGTCACGGTGTAGCGCTTCACATTCGGATCATTCGGGTACACGTCCTCGGCGAGGCGCAGGGTGTAGCCGTCGGGGCTGTAGCGGAACAGGAAGACGTTGGGCGCGGGCCACGGCGAGCCGTTCAGCTTCTCGATCAGTTCCTGCGGGGTCTCTGCCTTCGACCAGCGCTCGATCGCGGCCGCCCGCTTGTCGAACTCGGCCAATGGATTCGCGTAGTGCGAGGTGAGGCCCTGGAATCCCCAGTATGGATAGATCGACAGGAAGCCGTAGTCGGCGGTCAGCACGATGTTGTCGGTCGGCGCGCGTCCGGTCTGCGCCCGGATGAGTGTGTCAAGTTTGGGATAGTACGACTCGGCACCGGGCGGTCGATGATCGCCGCGTTCCCCGTAGCCATCGGTGTCGGTGTAGGCAGTGGTGATCTCGGTGCTCAGATGCGCCGGAATGCCTTGCGCCATCGCGATCGCCGCGATCGTCGCGAGGGCACCGACGACGAACCTGACGTCGCCGAACCGCCGAACCGCCCAGTGCGCCAACTCGACCACTCCGAAGACGCCCGCCGCCGACAACACCACCGCGAGAATCGGGTCGAGGCGGAAGGAGAGCAGCGTCGACCCGGCCGCCGTCATCAGCAACGACAACAGGCAGAACAGGTAGACCGCCACCACCGTCGCGCCGAACGCGAGGGCGGCGGTGCGCTGCCGGAACCGCAGCAGGATCCACACCAGTCCGATCATGGTGATGACGCCGACGAGGCTCCACTGGAACATCGGCACCGGCAGGATCGAACCCCGCTCCGGCAGATAGTGTTCGGCGGTTCCGCCGCTGGCCGGCTGGTTGGTCACACGCGCCCACAGATAGGGTGCCCAGACGGTCAGTGCGACGAGTCCGGTGATCGCACCGATGGCGACGAGGCGACCACCCACCGCGACGAGGATGGTGCGGCGTTCACTGCGCAGTTGGTCGGTCGCGACCGTCTTGTTGGCAACGCTGCGCCAGCCCTGCACGGCGAAGTACAGCGAGAGCAGGATCGCGACGATCGCGAACAGGCCTATGAAGAGTGTGTACATCGTCGCGCACAGCCCGACGAACAGGCCGGCTGCGATCACCGCGGGCCAACTCGTCGCACGCACCGGTCCGTCGGCCGCCCGCGATCGACCTCGCAACGCATAGGTCAGCACGATCACCATCGGCACGGCGAGCAGAACCAGCACGCCCGCATAGGGTTCCGGTGCGGCGTAGAGCAGTGCAACCGTGGTGACCGCCAGTGCGATCGCGCCCCCGCGATCGGCGCCGTACATCCGGTTGAGCAGGATCGCGGTGATCGCGGCGGCGATGGCCAGTGAGACGATCGCCCACGGCTTGTAGGCCTCCCAGCCGGGTTGCCCCATCACATTCGCGAATCGTCCACCCCACCAGAACCATCCGGCCGGATAGTAGGGCGGCAGGTCGACGTAGGTCATGTCCGCGAGATGTGGACTCGACGTCATGCGGGTGAGGTACTCGGTCCGGAACTCCTGGTCGACGGAGAGTCCGAACAGATAGAGCCGGGTCGCACCGAGCGGCATGCCGAGGGTGACGGTGACGAACCCCGCCATCGCCGCTGCCGACAGGAACGGAATCGCCACGCGCGCACGGCCGTAGCGATACAACAGCGCAGTCGCCACGACCACCGCGATCGCGATGATCTGACCCGCCGTGGTGAGTGCGCGCGTGACGTTCGACGCGTTGTAGGCGGGCCAGTCGACGACGTCGATCACCTTGAGGCCGGCCATCGAGACGACGGCCCCGACGACGACCGCGATCGCAATGGTGAGCGCGTCACGTCCGAGTCTCGACAGACCTGCGGTGGAAGAACCTGCGGGCGCGGTCATTTCTCAGATGGGCAGCTTACGGAAGACGGGCCTCGGGATATGCCGCAGGACCATCATCACGAACCGGAATTGTCCCGGCACCCAGACGATCTCCTTGCCCTTGGTCGCGGCGGCGACCGCAAGCCGGCCGACGTCTTCCTTCTCCACCGTCATCGGTGCTTCCTTCACATGCGCCGACAGGCGGGTGCGGACCTGTCCGGGCCGGATCACGAGAACCCGGGGACCGAACGGCCGCAGGGCCTCACCGAGGCCGAGGTAGAAGCCGTCGAGGCCCGCCTTCGTGGAGCCGTAGACGAAGTTGCTGCGTCGAACACGTTCGCCGGCAACCGAACTCATCGCGATGATCTGTCCGTGGCCCTGCTCGCGCATCTTCTCGCCGAGCAGCACACCGACGGAAACGGCTGCGGTGTAATTGATCTCGGCCTCGGTGACCGCGAGCTTGTGGTCCTGCCACGCCTGCTCGTCGTCGCCCTGGATGCCGAAGGCGACGATCGCGACGTCCACATCGCCGCCGGCGAAGGCCTTGTCGATCACGTCGCGGTGGGTGTCGGTGGCCCGGGCATCGAAGTCGATGAGCTCGACGCTTCTAGCGCCGGCCTGCTTGGCCTTGGCCTCGGCCGCCTCGGCGGTGGGGTCGCCGGGAACGGTCGCCAGGATGACGCGGGCCGGTCCCTTCTTGAGGTATTCGGCGGTGATGGCCAGCCCGATCTCGGAGCTGCCACCGAGAACCAGGATGGATTGGGGAGCGCCGACGGCGTTCATCATCTCTTTACTTCTCGCTTTCGATAGTCTGTGTGGTCTGGTTGCTGACCCTTCGAGGCTCGCTTGGCGGGTCCTGAGTAGCGAGCTTGCGAGCGTATCGAAGGGCGCACCTCAGGGAGCGGGGTGGGTCAGCCGAGCTCGAAACGACGGCCCATGTCGGACATGAACACGCCGTTCGGGTCGACGCGGCGTCG
This sequence comes from Gordonia sp. NPDC003422, assembly GCF_053588675.1. Lineage (NCBI taxonomy): Bacteria > Bacillati > Actinomycetota > Actinomycetes > Mycobacteriales > Gordoniaceae > Gordonia > Gordonia sp. NPDC003422. The sequence goes on along the minus strand of NZ_JBSFQL010000034.1, from coordinate 25,143 downwards.
AACGGCGAGCCACTCGTCGATGCGCGGATACATCTTGTGGAAGCTCTCGGCCGAGGTGCGCGAGTCCTTGGCGGTGTAGAGCCGACCACCCATCGCCATGACCCGACGATCGAGTTCGTTGAGGAATTCGGCCAGGCCGTCCTTCACCGGGAAGTCCAGGCAGACGTTCCATCCCTTGAAGGGGAAGCTGAGCGGCGCCTTGTTGCCCTCGCCGAACAGCTTGATGACGTTGAGGAAGCTGACGTGGCCCGACGCCTGAATGTCCTCGATCAGCTTGGTGAACTCGCCCTCGTTGCCGGTCGGCACGATGAACTGATACTGGCAGAATCCGCCGCCGCGTCCGTAGGCGTTGTTCCAGTTCCCGAACACGTCGAGCATGTGATAGAACTGCGCCAGATTTTTCACCTTGCCCTCGCTGGGCGGCCCGATCCGGTAGTACGCCTCGCCGACCAGCGAGAAGCTGAGCTTGTTCGCCAGCCCGCGCGGGAAGACGTCGGGGAAGGTGATCAGCGGCTTGTTGTTGAAGCTCAGCGGGTCCTTGCGGTACTTCTCCGGCAGTTCGTCGAGCTTGGCCAGGTTGCCGCGGGAGAACGTGCCGCGCCCCAGCTTGGGGGGTGCGCTGATGGTGTCGAACCAGCCCGACGCGTACTCGTAGCCGTCCTCGAACCCGTCCTGAAGGTGCAGGTCGATGGTCTCCTGCAGCGTCGCGGTCTGGGCGGTGTCGGCGATGAAGTAGGCGCTCTCGGTGCGCTTCATCTGGATCTTGGCCCGCAACACGATGCCGGTCAGACCGATGCCGGCGACCGTCGCCCAGAAGATCGAACCGTCCGGATCGTCGTCGGACCCCTCGGGCTTCAGCGTCAGCACCCGACCGTCGGCGACCAAGAGGTGCATCTCGACGACGTGGTTGCCGAAGCTGCCCTGGCTGTGGTGGTTCTTGCCGTGGATGTCGTGAGCGATGGCCCCGCCGACGGTGACCTGCCGGGTGCCCGGCAGCACCGGAACCCACAGCCCGTGCGGCAGCGCGACCTGCATCAATGCGTCGAGGCTCAGTCCGGCGTCGACGTCGACGATGCCCGTCTCGTCGTCGATCGAGTAGACGCGGGTCAGTGGTGTCATGTCGACGGTGAGGCCGCCGCTGTTCTGGCCGGACTCGTTGTACGACCGCCCGAGACCACGCGCGATCACACCGCGCTTGAGGTAGTCGGGTTTGTCGGCGTTGTCGTCGGCGACGCGGGCCACCGCCTCCGCGATGACCTCGGGATACGGGGTGGAGAGCACGTGCCCTTCGGTGGGTGTCGTGCGGGACCACCCGACCAGGTGGCGGGTAGTGATCGGCAGCAACTCTTCAGTAGACATCGCACATGAGGGTACTCGGGTGATCCTGACGGGCGTATAAGCACGCTGTTCTCATGTGCGACCTTCAGTCACCGACCAGTTTCTCGGTCTCATCCGTCGGCGACGCGGTGGGAAAATTGAGGTCCGCGCATCCGTCCAGCAGGCGTTTGTCGTACGCGACGAGGGCGGTGAGGTGGTCACCCAGTTGCGCCGCGGACGCAAGGTGGATGGCATCCAGGGAACGCAGCGTCGGCGCTCCGATGGTCTCGGCCAGTTCCATCACGGTGTCGGTGAGGACGAGTACATCGATGCTGTCGAGTAGTTCGCGGGCACGTTCGACGATCCCTCTACTCGCGTCGCGCGCCGCGGTTCGCATCAACTCCACGCGCCCGAGTGCGCTTGTTGCCACCGCCTCGTCAGGGTGCTGTCCGAGCCAGGCGACCAGCGCAGGCGTTTCGGTCTCGCGCACAATGAGTTTCGTCATCGCCGAGGTGTCGAGGTAGATCATCGCTCGTCGCGAATGCTGTCGAGAGTTGCCGAGAGGTCGCGAGAAGGAAGAGCGTCGGGATCGATTGCGCGCAATCGCTGCGGCGTGCGCGACGGCACCAGCACGCCGGCCTCGATCAATGACTCGCGACTGCGCTCATCCGCGCTGACAGGAACGAGCTTGGCCACGGTCCGACCGCGATTCGTGATGGAAACCTCCTCGCCGGCTTCCACTTGTGCAAGATAGCGAGACGCGTGCTGACGTAGTTCGCGAATTCCGATGACTGCCATGGCCAAAGGTAGCACATATTGTGCTACCCGAGACGATCGTTTGGCCGCCGGCCCTGTCGCATCAGGGCAGCTTGTTGCCGTAGACCAGCACATATCCCGACGCCGTGGTGCTGCCGGTCAGGGACACCACGGTCTGCCCCTTGCTCAGCGTGGCAGTGCGGGGGTCCGAGCCGGGCGGGTCGACGGTGGTCACGGGCGCAAAGCCCGCGCCTTGCAGTTGGGTGAGCGCCGAGTCGAAGGCGCTCGGTCCCAGGCCGCGCACCTCGAGGATTCCGGCGCCGGTCTGCCCGTGCTGGTACCGGTAGGTGCCTCCACTCACGACGGGGATGTCCGACGGCCACTCCTGGGGCACCTGCGTCGACCCGGCCTCGGTGGTCCTCGTTGTCGGAACCGGGACCGTCGACGTCGTGGTCGACATGCTCGTGGTGGTCGACGCGGCGGAGTCCTCGCTCGCGTCGTCCCCGCATCCGGTGAGCAGAGCGATCGCGGCTGCGACGCCCAGAACAACGGAGATCCTCTTCATTCCACGACTCTCCTCATCCGTCGAACTCGGGGGTGCACACACAGAACTACCATCTACATCACGGATCTCGTGTGTACGTGGGAGTTCGGGGTGTGTGGAATTCGACCGATCATCAGTCGTAGATGACATCGAGTCCTCGACGCCGGAGATCGGCGAGCCCGTCGCGCATCGCCTGAATCTGCTCGGCGGGATGTCCCACCCAGTCGGTGATCTCGCCGACCACTCGCACGGGCGCCTTGGACCGATAGGAGAGGGTCGGGTTGCCGGGGAACTTCTTGTCGGTGACGTTCGGGTCGTCCTCGAGATCACCGATCGGCTCGACGACGTAGATCCGGCCGCGTCCCTCGCCCTGCGCCATCTCCGCACCCCAGGTGGCGGCGTCGAGGGTCTTGGTGACGTAGATGTGGTTCATGATGCGGGATTCGTCGTAGTTCGACCGCCGACCGGGCACCAGCAGATCGCCGACGCCGAGGTCGGCTTTGGTGCCGTGCAGATACCCGCCCGACTCATGTGGTTCAAAAGGCTTGGGTGCGTTCACGCTTCCAATACTCTCATCGCCGCATTCCGGCCCGGGATTCCACTGACCCCACCACCACGTCGTGCGCCCGCCCCGCACAGCAGCAGCCGCGGGTGGCGCGTCTCGACACCCCACGTCCCGACCTCCGACTCGGTTTCAGCCCACGGCCACTGCAGACTCCGATGAAAGATGTTGCCGCCGGGCAGACCCAGCGTCTCCTCGAGGTCCTGCGGGGTCTTGAACTCGATACACGGGTTGCCGTCGCGATCATGTGCGACGACGGACTGAATGGGTTCGGCCAGAACCGAATTCATCGACGCCAGAGTTGCGCCGACAGCATGCTCGACGGCGCCCGGCTCGTCGAACACCTCAGGCGGCATGTGCAACCCGAACAGGGTGAGGGTGTGCATGCCGTCGAGTTCGCGGCCGAGGATCGACCGGTCGGACAGCGTGTGGCAGTACACCTCACACGGTGGGAGTTCGGGAACCTCGCCACGGTCGGCCTGACGCCACGCGGTCCGCAACTGTGCGGCGGTCTCGTTGATGTGGAAGGTGCCCGCGAACGCGACCTCCGGCACGACCGGTGCGCGGAGTCGGGGCAAGCGGTCGAGCAGCAGGTTGATCTTGAGTTGTGAACCGCGCGGAGCGGATTCGGTGGCGATCGGGTCCTCGAGGTACGAGTTGATCACGGCGGGCGCGCACGCCGCATACAGTTGCCGGCCCCGAACGGTGATGCCACCGTACTCGACCGTACCGTCGTCAACATCTATGCCGCCCAACGTGATTCCTGTTTCGATCTGCGCGCCCGCCGATTTCGCCGTCTCGTACAGCGCGCCGGACACCGCCCCCATCCCGCCGACCGGCACATCCCAGTCGCCGGTGCCACCACCGATGAGGTGATACAGGAAGCAGATGTTCTGGCGCAGCGACACGTCGTCGAGGTCGGCGAAGGTACCGATCAGACCGTCGGTGGCGGCGATGCCGCGCAACACGTCGTCGTCGAAGTACTGGTCGAGGAGCTCGCCCAGGGGTCGTGTGGTGAGGCATTCCCACAGTTCGGCGTTGCTGGAATCGGTTCCGACCACCAACTCGTGCATCCGTTCGGGCGAGCGAAGCGGCTCGATCAGCGTCGGGAATACGCGTTCGGCGACGGTGGCCATGCGGGAGTAGAAGGACTGCCATGCCGTGAACGACGTCTCGCTGCCGGTCACCCGCCGGAACGACTCGGCCGTGGCGTCGGGGTCCTCGTTGTCCACCAGGATGCCGCGCACCGGATCACTCGGTAGCGGTGTGTACGACGAGTAGCGTCGTCGGACCAGACGGAGGTCGAGGTCGAGGTCGCTGATGATCTCCCGCGGCAGCAGCGACACCAGGTACGAGTACCGCGACACCCGAGCGGGCACACCGGGAAATGGCATCGCCGACACCGCCGCGCCACCGACATGGTCGGACCGTTCGAGTACCAGGACACTACGTCCGGCCCGAGCCAGATAGGCCGCGGCGGTGAGGCCGTTGTGTCCGGCGCCGATGATGATGTCGTCGAATTGCATCCCCATCAGTGTCGCGCGCCGGACGCGGGTTTGCTGCGATTCAGCGCATGATGCGCGCCAGGAATGGCGTCGAGTCGCGCATCGACGCGATCACCGTGCCCGAGTGATCCTGGTCGGGGTACACGTGCAACTCCACCGGTTGGCCCGCCGCGCGCATCTGCGCGTAGAGCGACAACGCCGATGGAGCCGGCACGTCGACGTCGCGCAGTCCCTGCCCCAGGAAGATCGGACGGTCGAATCCGGAGTACGGCGTCCCCATGTACTCGGCCAGCGCCGCACGCGCGCCGGGAATCGACGATACGGGGGCAGAGAAGATGTCCCGCAACGACTTTCCGCGCACCAGCGGTTTCAGCGACTGGTAGCACGTCGTGCGTGCCAACGCGATGATGCGCCGACCTTCGGGAGTGAGGACCGCGAGTGGTCGGAGGTCGGGCCGCGCGTCGCTGAAACCGGCCCACACATAACTCACATAGGCAGTGAGCGACGGCGGGAGCGTGGCCGGGAGTGGGCCGGCCAGCGCGATCACCTGCTCGATGTTGGCCGGCGTGCCGGTCGCGACGACGCCGCGGTAGTCGAGCGCGCGTCCTGCCGACAGGCGATTGGCGTCCCGGGCGCCGGCGAGAGCCGCACCCGCACCCTGCGATTGGCCGATGATGGCCCACTTCCGAGCCAACGGCAGACCCATCTGGTGGGCCGCGATCACCGAGTCGACGATTGCGTGCGCCTCCGCCTTGCCGTTGAGGTAGCTCATCAGACCGGGTGTCCCGAGGCCGGCGTAATCGGTGGCGACGATCGCGTAGCCCTTCTCGAGCCAATGTCCGAGGTAGCGCGTGTCGCGGGCGATACGGGGCTGTGCGGACGGTGTGCAATCGTCGCCGAGACCCACGGTCCCGTGCGCCCACGCGAGCACCGGATAACCACCGGGTGGGGGCGGCGACTTCGGCAGGAACACTGCTGCGGTGCTCACGGCCGGTCGGTTCCGGATGTCGCGGGTGGCGTACAGGATTCGGTAGGCCCGACCGGCCGCGGGCAACGTGACCGACCGATCCAGCGGCACCTGCCGGATCAGCGTCCCCGGCGCGGGGATGGGTCCGGGATATGTGCGCGCGTCGAGCCCCGACCACACCGGTGCGCGCTGGGCCGCCGCGTCTTCGGCGGTGGCCGGACCGACTGCCGAGATCACGATCGCAGTGAGGGCAACCATCAAGGCGGACAACATTCGAAGACGTGGGCGGCGCATGGTCGAGACGATAGCCGTGCCGTCGTTCGCACAAACGGGTAACCGACATTCCAGTCCCTGGGATGGCCCGCGAGAATATCCTGTTGACGTGGACATTCCCACCGTGGAGTTGAACAACGGGTTCGCGATTCCGCTCGTCGGTCTCGGCACCTACGACATGCTCGGCCAGCCGTGTGCGGATGCGGTGTCGAGCGGTCTCCGTGCGGGATACCGGTTGCTCGACACCGCGAGCCGCTACAGCAACGAGATGAGCGTCGGAATGGGGTTGCGGGAGTCGGGGATATCCCGCACCGACGTCGTCGTCCAGACCAAGCTCGGGGGCGGCGACCAGGGTTTCGACGAGGCGATCAACGCCGCCAAGGAGAGTGCGCGCAGGCTCGGCGTCCGGCACATCGACGTGTACCTGATCCATTGGCCCTGCCCGAGTCTCGGGCGCACCGTCGAATCGTGGAAAGCGCTGTTGACCCTGGCCGACGAGGGATTCATCCGCGTTCCCGGGGTGTCGAACTTCAAACAGCACCACTTGCAGATGCTCTACGACGAGACCGGTCGCTGGCCTGCGCTCAACCAGATCCAGTGCTCACCGGCGATCGCGCGCACCGAGCTGCGCGCCTTCATGTCCGAGCACGGCATCCACGCCCAGGCCTGGCATCCCACCGGACGCAAGGAGCACATGCTCGCCGAACCGGGGGTGCTGCGTCTGGCGCGCCGGTTCGGCAAGTCGCCGACGCAGATCGCGTTGCGGTGGGCGGTTCAGCACGGCATCGGTGTGGTGCCCAAGTCGTCGCATACTGGCCGACAACTCGAGAACCTCGACCTCTTCGACTTCGATTTCGATTCCGAAGATCTCGCCGACCTCACCGCGCTGGATCGAGGCGAGCGAGCCGCCCGTGACTCGGACGTCGAAGAGGAGTTCTAGGCTGAGACCGTGTCACGACCAGAATCCGACCCGACGCAGCCGGACCATGACGATTTCGAGACGCGTCATGCGCTGACCCCGATCGAACTGCCCTTCGACGACGGTGAGGCGTCGACCAACGTCGATCTGAAGACCCAGATGATCCGGTTCATCATCACCGGCGCCGGTTCCGGGGTGCTCGACTTCGGGTTGACGATTTTCCTTCAGTACGTGGTCGGAGCGGATTTCTGGATCGCGAAATCCTTCGGCTTCATCCTGGGCACCACCACGGCGTATCTGCTGAATCGACGCTGGACCTTCGAGGCCGAACCCAGCACGTTGCGTTTCATCTCGGTGGTTGCGCTGTACGGCGTGACCTTCTTCGTCAACGTCGGCCTGTACACAGTGCTGTCGCACGCGTGGCCGGAGACTCTGCTCTACAGCTTCATCGCCTACGTCATCGCACAGGGCACGGCGACGGTGATCAACTTCGTCGTCCAACGGCTGGTCATCTTCAAGATCAGGTGAGGTGGGCCGATGGTCGTCGGTAGTGGGGCCACCGCGGTGGTCGTCGGCAGCGGACCCAATGGTCTGACGGCCGCTCTTGCGCTGGCCCGTGCGGGGTGTGCGGTCGAGGTGATCGAGGCGGCCGACACCATCGGTGGCGGTACGCGGTCGAGCGAACTGCTCCGGCCGGGCGTCCTGCACGACCATTGTTCGGCCTTTCACCCGCTCGGCGCCGGGTCGCCGGCGTTCAGCATGTTCGGACTCGAGGAGTTCGGCCTGCGGTGGCGCTGGCCCGAGATCGACTGCGCCCATCCCCTCGACGGTGGGCGAGCCGCCGTCCTGCGGCGATCGGTCGCCGAGACGGCCTCTGGTCTGGGCGCCGATGGCGACGTGTGGCGCGACGTCGTCGGTTCGGTGGCAACCGATTTCGACGACCTGGCCGACGACATCCTCGGACCGATCCTGCGGATGCCGCAGCACCCGATCCGCATGGCCGAGTTCGGACATCACGCGTTGTATCCCGCGACGATGCTGGCGCGGGTGTTTGGCTCCCAGGAAGCCCGCGCCCTGTTCGGCGGTGTCGCCGCGCACGCGTTCACCCGCCTGGACCGGCCCGGTTCGTCGGCGGCCGGACTGATGCTGCTCGCCGCCGGCCACAGCCACGGGTGGCCGGTGGCGCAGGGCGGATCGGCGACCATCACCACCGCGTTGGCTGCCGCTCTGATCGACGCCGGTGGATCGATCACGACCGGCCAGACGGTCACCGACATCGACGATCTCGGCGCACCCGACGTCGTGCTGCTCGACGTGATGCCGGTCGCGGCCATCGGGATACTGGGAGAGCGGTTGTCGCCGGGAATGTTTCGCCGATACCGACGCCACCGTCCCGGGCCGGCAGCCTTCAAGGTCGACTACCTCATCGACGGTGAGGTCGGCTGGACCAATCCCGACTGTGCCCGCGCCGGCACCGTCCATCTCGGCGGACGGATCGAGGAGATCGTCGCCGCAGAAGGGGAAGTGGTGGCCGGGCGGATGCCGGAGCGCCCGTTCGTCCTCGTCGGACAGCAGTGGCTCGCCGATCCCACCCGGGCACCGGGTACCGAGAAACCGTTGTGGGCGTATGCGCATGTCCCGCAGGGTTATCCGCACGATGCGACAGAGGCCGTCACCGCGCAGATCGAACGCTTCGCCCCGGGCTTCCGAGATCGCATCATCGCCTCGGTGACCACCTCGCCACGAGACCTGGAGCGCGGCAACGCCAACTTTGTCGACGGCGACATCGGCGGTGGTCGAAACGACTTCCGCCACTTGCTCTCCCGGCCCCGACTGTCACCCAACCCATACTCGACCGGCGTCGGAGGTGTCTACCTGTGCTCGTCGGCCACCCCGCCAGGCGGCGGCGTTCACGGCATGTGCGGATATCGCGCCGCCCAGGCGGCGATCCGGTATCTCTGGCGCTGAGCTAGTCAACACTGCCCAGGCGCTCCGTTGGCGCGCCTCTACCGCTCCCTGACCCAGGCGCTCCGTTGGCGCGCCTCTACCGCTCCCTGACCCAGGCGCTCCGTCGGCGCGCCTCTACCGCTCCCTGACCCAGGCGCTCCGTTGCTCGCCTCTACCGCTCCCTGAGGTGCTCGAGGCGCTAGCCGAGAGCCTCGAAGGGCTGGCGAGTTGACGTCGCGTAGGCCTTCGAGGCTCGTCGACTCCGAGACGCTCCATGCTCGTGCCTCGCACGGGGCTCCTCAGCCCGGCGGCTTGCGCTCCTCACACCTCAGGCAGCGGTGTGGCGGGCGCAGGGTTTCACGTTCGGCGGCGAATCACGCCCGACTGGGCGCTTCCGGCGGAACCGCGTCGAGAAGCATTCGGGTGTAGTCGGTTTCGGGGTTGTGCAGGATGTCGGCGGCGGGGCCGCTCTCCACGACCCGGCCGTTGCGCATCACCGCGACCGTGTCGCTGATCTGCTCGACCACGGCGAGGTCGTGCGCGATGAACAGGTAGGTGAGGCCCTTCTCGCGCTGGAGTTCGGCGAGGAGGTCGAGGACGTTGGCCTGAACCGAGACGTCGAGCGACGCGGTGGATTCGTCGAGGATCAGGATCTCGGGGTCGGCAGCGAGAGCGCGTGCGAGACAGACGCGTTGGCGTTGACCGCCGGACATCTCATGCGGGTACCGGGCGAGAAACGAGGTGTCGAGACTGACGTCGGACATCAGTTCCTCCGCACGCGAACGGATTTCATCACGTCCCGTCGCCAGGCGATGGGTGCGGAGCGGTTCGGCGATGGAAGCTGCCGCGGTCATCCGCGGATCGAGGGAGGCGGCCGGGTCCTGGAACACCATCGCGACTCGTCGTCGCAGTGTGGCGGCCTCCGAACCTCGCGCGCCGACCGCGTCGATCGCCGTCCTCTCCACGTTCACCACGGCGCTGCCGGTCAGCCGTGTGCCGCGACCGGCCTCGATCAGCCCGGTGAGAACACCTGCCACGGTGGATTTTCCCGACCCCGACTCGCCGACGATACCGAGCGTCGTGCCGCGCATCACGTTGAGGTCGACGTCGGTGATGGCGTGCACCGTCTCGCGGCCGGCGGCGCCCCGGACGGTGTAGTCGACGCCGAGTCCATGGACCTGGACGAGCGGCTCGGTGTCCGAAGAATCTTTCGCCGGCGGTGGCCTACGCTCGGCTACGTCGCGCAGCAGCGGCCGAGACTCCAGCAGTGTGCGGGTGTAGTCATCCTGCGGGTTCGCGAATATCTCGGCAACAGAACCGGTTTCGACAACCTGGCCCTCGCGCATCACCAGCACATCGTCGGCGATGCGGCCGATGACACCGAGGTCGTGGCTGATCCACACCACCGCCATGCCGCGTTCCCGTTGCAACTGCGCCACCAGGTCGATGATCTGCGCCTGGGTGGTGACGTCGAGAGCAGTTGTGGCCTCGTCGGCGACGAGGATGTCGGGGTCGCAGGCGAGTGCGACGGCGATCATCACCCGCTGGCGCTGCCCACCGGACAACTGGTGCGGGTAGGAATGTAGACGCGATTCCGGGTTGGGCAGGTTGACGTCCCGCAACAGCGAAAGGGCGCGCTCTCGCGCTTGCTCGCGATTGAGTCCGAGGTGGCGTCGAGGTCCCTCGGTGAGTTGTTCTTCGATGGTGAGCAAGGGATTCAGGCTCGACGACGGGTCCTGGAACACGAACCCGACCCGTGAGCCGTGCACGGCTCGCAGCGTCGAGGCCGATGCCCCGACGATCTCCGTGTCACCGATGTGGGCCGAACCGGTCACATACGAGCTGGGTGCGTCGAACAGACCGGTCGCCGACAGTACGCTCAGCGATTTGCCCGAGCCGCTCTCGCCGACGATTCCCAGCGTCTTGCCTGCGGTGACCGTGAATCCGATGCCGTGCACGATCTCTCGAGGGCCGACGCCCACGGTGAGATCGTCGACGATGAGGATCGGGGTGCCTTCTTTCGGCCGCTCACGAACCGCTGGTGCGACCGTCTTGTGCACGGCGATCGGTGCCTGCCGCGGCGCCTTGCCGCGGTTACGCAACAGGGTTCGTTGGCGTGGGTCGAGGACGTCGCGGACCCCGTCTCCGATGAGATTGAAGGCCAGCACCGTGAACAGGATTGCCAGACCGGGGAACACGCCCATCCACCAGGCGGTGGTGATGAACCCCTGTGCGTCGTAGAGCATGCGGCCCCAGGACGGATCGGGCGGCTGGACGCCGAGCCCGAGGAACGAGAGCGCCGCCTCCGACAGGATCGCGAACGCCAGTGAGATGGAGGTCTGGACGATGACGGGGCCCGAGATGTTCGGCAGCACATGGCCGATGAGTACCCGAGAGGTGGGCACGCCCATGGTGCGAGCCGCCATCACATACTGGGTTTGCCGCACCCGCAGGGTATCGGCGCGTGCGACGCGCGCAAAGATCGGGATGTAGACGATGCCGATCGCGATCATCGCCGACGTCACGCCGGGCCCCAGGATCGCGACGATCGCGAGGGCGAGCAGCATCACCGGGAACGAGAACAGCACGTCGACGATGCGCATCAGCACGGTGTCCAGGGCTCCGCCGCGGAACCCGGCGAGCATGCCCACGAACACCCCGACGAGCAGCGAGATCGCCACCGCCACAATCGCAACGCGCATGCTGACCGACGCCGCCAAGACCACTCGCGAGAACACGTCGCGGCCCAGATCGTCGGTGCCGAACAGGTGCGACCACGACGGCGCCGCCAGGGCGTTGGGAACGTCGATCTCGTTGGGGCCGTACGGTGCGATGAGTCCTCCGGCGACGGCACAGACGATCACGATCGCAATGATCACCAGACCGACGAGTGACCCTCGGTTGCGTAGCAGCAGCCGCCACGCGGTGTCCGTGGAGAGATCGCCGGTGGTGCTGGTTTCCGGTGGTGCGGGCTGGACGGTCATGACAGTCGAATCCTCGGGTCGATGACGGCGTAGAGAATGTCGACGATGAGGTTGACGATGAGGAAGATGACGGCGATCAGGAGGATTGCGCCCTGCAGAACCGGATAGTCGCGGGCGGCGACCGAATCGTAGACGAGCAGGCCCAAACCCGGCCAGGCGAACACCACCTCGACCACGATGACACCACCGAGGAGCGCGGCGAACTGAATACCGGAGATCGTCAGCACCGGCACGAGTGCGTTGCGACCGACGTGGGACAGCAGAATACGGCTGCGGCCCAGTCCTTTCGATTCGGCCGTCGTGACGTAGGGCGCGTTGACGACGTCCAGCACCGACGAGCGGACGTAGCGCGTCATGATCGCGCCGGTGACGATGCCCACCGTGATGGCGGGCAACACAAGGTGTTCCAGCCAACCGCCGAGGCCATCGGCGAGCGGCGAGTACCCGGCCGACGGCAACCACCCCAGTGCGGTCGAGAAGAGGCCGATGAGCAGGATGCCCATCCAGAAGTCGGGCACCGAGATGCCGACCTGGCTGACCACGCGGATGACGTTGTCGGCGGCGCGGCCCTCGCGCAGCGCTGCCCACGAACCGAGGGGGATGGCGATCACGAGCGCGACGACGATCGCGGCCAAGGCCAGCGAGATCGTTGCGGGCAGGCGGTCGAGCAGGAGCGTCGTCACCGATTCTCCGTTACGAAAACTCACGCCCAGGTCGCCTGTGAACGCGTTGCCGATGTAGTGGAACAACTGAGTGAGCGGGGGCTGGTCGAGCCCCGACGCGCTGCGTAGAGCGTCGTACGACTCGGGCGTGTACCGCGTGCCGAGCGCGATCCGGACCGGGTCGCCGGGGACCACCTGAATCAGCAGGAACACCGCGACCATGACCCCGAGCAACACTGCCGCGGTGTAGAGAAGTCGGATCACGATGAACCGCAACAACGGAGAATGCAGGAACGTCATCGTTGTCAGCTCCTCTCCAGCCGCGCGGTGCGGAAGCGGACGGCCTTGTCGGAGCGGACGACGTAGCCGAGAAGCTGTGTCGTGTATGCCTGATTCGCCGACGGGTTATACAGGTAGAGGTAGCTCACGTCGTCGGCGATCGCAGTGGCGGCAGCCCCGTAGATGTCCTTGCGTCTGACCATGTCGAGTTCGGTTCGGCCGGCGTCGAGAAGGCGGTCGACGGTGGGGTTCTTGTACTTCTGGGCATTGGACTCGCCGCTCGAATGATGTTGTGCGTAATAGAAATCGTCGGGGTCGAGGTTGCCCAGCCAGCCCAGCATGAGGGCGTCGAAGTCGCCTGCGTTCTGCTTGTCGAGCCACGCACCGAAATCGAGTTGCTCGATTGTCACACCGATGCCGACGTCGTCGAGGTTGGATGCGATCACCTGCGCGGCGGTGACGGTCTCCGGGTACTCGGTGGTGACCATCAGCCCCATGTCGAGAGAGGTCGCGTCGGCCTGCCGCAGAAGTGCTTTGGCCTTGTCGTTGGCAGCGGAGCGGTCGAGGCCGGCGGTGAAGCGGTCGAAGTTCCAGAACCACGGACTGGTGGTCGGGATGGCGAGTTCGTTGGGTTTGGCGGTGCCGTACCCGACCACCTGGGCTATCGACTCCCGGTCGATCGCGTAGGCCACCGCTTGGCGAACTCTGTTGTCGCCGAACGGGCGTCGTGCGAAGTTCATCGTCAGATACCAGTAGTCGTTGGCCGTTACGGTTCCGACATTCAGCGAGTCGTCGCCGGAGAGGATGCTCAGCTGTTGCGCGGGCATGGCGTCGGTCCAGTCGATCTCGCCGGAACGCAGGGCGGAGACCGCGGTGGTGCCCTGGGAGATGAAGCTGAAGTTGACGCCGTCGACGGCGGGTGGCCCGGCCCAATGGTCGGGGTTGGCCTTGATCACGATGGAGGCGCCCGGGGACCGCGACACGAAGGAGAATGGTCCGGTCCCCACCGGCCGCGTCGCGATCTCGCCCGATTCCACGTTGCGGCGGTTGACGATTGCCAACCCTTTGAACCCACCGAGGTTGGTGAGCAGATTAGGTGTCGGCTTTGCGACGCTTATCCGCACCTGACGGTCGTCGACGGCGACGATCTGATCGATGGCCTCGAGTTTCCAGGCGTTGGAGAGTTCTTCGTCGATGATGCGGCGGTAGGAGTAGACGACGTCGGCCGCTGCACACGGATCGCCGTTGTGGAACCGCAATCCCGGTCGGAGCGTGAAGGTCCAGACCCGGTTGTCCGCGCTGACGGTCCAGCTCTCGGCAAGGGCGGGACGCATGACGAGGTGCTCGTCCGGTTCGACCAGGGTGTCGAAGACGTTCTCGAGTACCTGAAAGGTGAAATAGGAACTCGACTTGTGCGGATCGAGCTGATCGGGTTCACCGGCGATCGCGGCGCGTATGGTATTGCCGTCGGAACTGCCACTGCCACAGGCGCTTAGCGCGGAAGTGCCCAGAAGGCCCACGCCGAGCGCGCCGGCGGCCGTGAGGAAGCGGCGTCGGCTCAACGCGGCTGAAGGTGTCGATGACTGGGGTCCGATGGGACCGGTCATCGCAATCCTTCCCGCCCTCAGACCTGAATGTTCCGTACTTGCAGTCTGCCCCAGGAAGGGTATGCCCGCAACCACCCGACCGGCGTCGAAGGCGGTTGTCAGGAAAGGAATTCAGCCGTTGACCTTGGCAATCACGTTGTCGGCGTACCAGTTCAGATGGTCGATCTTCTTCTGCAGGGGTTCGGTGTCGTCACCCATGATGTAGGGCATGCGGAAGCCGACGATGACATCGGTTATTCCCTTGTCTGCGAGGCGTTTGCATCCGTCGACACTGTAGGCATCCAGCGAGATCACATGGATCTCGAAGGGGTCGTTGGTCTTGCCCTCGGCCTTGCGGATGTCGGCGATCTCCTCGAGCAAGGCATCGAGTTCCTCGCCCGGCCCGCCACCGTGCATCCAGCCGTCGCCGCGAACCACGGCGCGTCGCAGTGCGGCGTCGGCATGCCCGCCCACCAGCAGCGGGATCGGCTCGGTGGGTGCGGGGGTCATCTTGATCTTGGGGATGTCGTAGAACTCGCCGTGGAATTCGAAGTACTCGCCGCTGGTCAGGCCGCGGATGATGTCCATGCACTCGTCCATGCGTTTGCCGCGTCGCCGGAAGTCGACACCCATGAAGTCGTAGTCCTCCGGCCACGGGCTGGTGCCGACGCCCAGGGCGAGGCGGTTTCCGGTGAGATAGGCGACCGAACTGGCCTGCTTTGCCACCAGCGCCGGTGGCCGGACGGGGAGCTTGAGGACAAACGGGGTGAAGCGGATGGTCGAGGTGACCGCGCCCAGTGCAGCCGCCTGGATGAAGGTCTCGATGAAGGACTTGCCGTCCAAGAACTCCCGGTTGCCGTCAGGTGTGTAGGGATAGGTCGCATCGGACTCCGCCGGGTAGGCCAGCGAGTCGGGAATGGTGAACCCGGCGTATCCGGCCTGTTCGGCGGCCTGCGCCAGCGGCGCATAGTAGGCGGGGTCGGTCATGGCCTCGGCGAAGGTGAACCGCATCGTGCTCCTCGGGTCGGACGTCTCACCCGAGGGTAGAACACGTTCTATTTTCGGGGTAGTCCTGTTCGGTTTCCGGTTTCACCTCGGACGGTTGAATGTTTCATATATGTTCGCGGGGAAGTGAAAGAGGCGACATCGGGGTTGCCTTAGGTCGGGAGGAAGTCATGACTGGTTTGTTCGTCCGACGGATTCTCCTCGGGGCCGCTGCTGTGTCGACGGTGGTGACGGCAGCTGTGTACGCCGCGCCGGCGGACGCTGCAGTGGTGAGCGGTCCACGAATCGTCAATCCGTCCGGCTTCGGTTCGGTGGGAACCGGTTACGGGGCCGGGTGCACGTACGTCATCGAGGCAAGGATCACGCCGAAGTCGGGCAAGACCGTGGTGTTGGCCGGTCGGGTCGGAACCCGTGCTGCGACTCTCTACAACCAGGTCCCGCCGCCGGAGGCGACGAAGGTGACCGTCTGGTGGACGCCGCCGTCGCCCGGTCGGTACCGGATCAGCGCGGGGCAGAGCTCCTCCCCGGATGGCCGGCGCATCACCGCCCGGAGCATGATTGTCGATGTGCGACTCGGGCTCAACACCGGGAGTTCGTGCATCGCAGTCTGACCCTGTGGAGGTGACGTGATCCGTCCCGTACCGATCACCTGGCAAGACGCCGGATCTGGTGACGTCGTGGTCCTCCTGCACGGTCTCGGTGGTGACCGCGGTTTCTGGGACGGGTCGTCACTGGCCGAGCATTTTCGGGTCGTTGCCATAGATCTGCGTGGATCCGGCGGCACTCCTGCCACCCGAGATGGCCACACCATGCTCGACCTCGCCGACGACGTCGTGGCGGTGCTCGACGAACTCGGCGCCACGCGTGCCCACGTCGTCGGCTTCTCGATGGGCGGGTTGGTTGCCCAGGCATTCGCCGTGCGGCACCCGGATCGTCTCGATCGTCTGGTGCTCGCGTCCACGTATGCGCGGATCAGCACGCAGGCGCGAATGTTCCTCGACGCCATCGCAGATCTCGTTCGCCAGGGGTGTAGTGACGGAACAGTTTTCGGTCTCGTCGGTCCATGGCTGTTCTCCGACAGCTTCGTTGCCGACCCGAGCAACCGGGCCTTTCTCGAGATCCCCGCCGACGAGGCGGAGTCGTACCCGGGCAATGCATGGCTCAATCAATATGCGGCACAACGTCAGTTCGACGGCACCGCAGCCGCGGCCGACATCCTCGCCCCGACCCTCGTCCTCGGTGGCGGTGAGGATCATCTGATTCCGCGCGCCGACATCGCTTACCTGGCTGAACAAATTCCCGATGCGACCATCTCGATGTTCGAGGGCAGCGGGCACCTGATCAACTTCGAGGAGTCACAGCGATTCGACGATGAGGTGGCCGCGTTCCTGGCGCTCAGGGCACCAGTGCCGCCGTCGTGTTGGTCGAAAGTGCCGCGCGCACAGCGGCGGTGATGTCGTCGACGATCGCTTCGTCAGCCCCCTCCTCCAGTGCGTCGAAGATCTGTGTCACGACCATCTCCGGTGACAGCTTCGGCACGTCGAGCGATTCGGTCATCTCGGTGGCCGCGTACGACAGATGGGCGCCGAGCACCTGCGTGCCCTGGCCGGCCAACTCGGCGCGCAGGCTGTTGGTGAGTCCCCAGACGGCTGCCTTCGACGACGAGTAGGCACCTGGCATGGCGATCCAGCTCAGCGCCGAAGCGATGTCGACAACTGCACCACCGCCGCGGGCGGCGAGGATGGGCGCAAATGCCCGGGTCATCTCCAGAATGCCGAAGACGTTGGTGTCGAACACCTTTCGGATATCGCTGAGCGGTGAGGTGAGCAGGGAACTGCCGGCTGAGATGCCTGCGTTGTTGATCAGGATGTCGACGTCTGGCGCGGCGGTGGCCGCGTCAGCGATGCTCGCGGCATCGGTGACGTCCAGCCGGAGCGGGACGATTCGGTCGTCGGTGAGCGGAATGTCGCGCCGCGCACCGGCATACACCTTGGTGGCACCGCGCGCGAGGGCCTCGGTGACGAACTGCAGACCCAGTCCGGCCGATGCGCCGGTGACCAGAACGGTGTGGTCGCTGATGAGCATGATGAGTCCCTCCTATGTGGGGATCGATGAATCTTTGTTCAGGACAACGTGGGTAGCGGGCTGTTCGGGCCGGCACCGGGGCCCTGGTGGAGTGAGAGCGACGCTCGGGTGACGGGTTCGCCGCATTCGGAGCACACCGGCTCGATGGTCGTGATCTGCCCGCAGTCGCGGTGCCTGGCGACCACCGGAGCGCCGTCGGGTGCCGCCCATTTGTCGCCCCACTGCCGTAGCGCGGTGAGTACGGTCCACAGATCTCGGCCCTTCTCGGTGAGCCGGTAGTCGTAGCGCACGGGCTTGTCCTGGTAAGGCTCTTTGGTGAGCACGCCGTGTTCGACGAGGGTCTCCAGGCGCTGGGTCAACACGTTTCGGGCAATTCCGAGGCGCTCGGAGAACGCGTCGAAGCGCGTCACGCCGAAGAAGGCGTCGCGGATGATCAGCAGGGTCCACCATTCGCCGATGATCTCGAGGCTCTGGGCGACCGAACAGTTCATGTCGGCGAAGGAAGCGCGGCGCATGAGTTCAGACTAGAGGGTTGCGTGAAGCAACTCAAGTCTGATCTCATGAGTTTCATGACGGAACTCACTGATCGAGTCAGAACATCGGCGTCCGCGCCGCATCGGCCCGGCATCGTGTTGCTGGTGCTGTCGCTGGCGGCCTTCATGGCCAGCCTCGACGTCTTCATCGTCAACGTCGCGTTCGACGACATCGGTCGCGATTTCCCGGGGACCGGCCTGGCCGAGTTGTCCTGGGTCCTCAACGCGTACACGATCGTCTACGCCGCACTGCTGGTCCCGGCGGGCCGAATCGCCGATCGCTACGGTCGCAAGGGAGCGTTCCTCGTCGGCCTCGCGCTGTTCACCGTCGCGAGTGCGGCTTGTGCTCTTGCCCAGGGGATCTGGTGGTTGGTGGCGTTCCGGGTGCTACAGGCGGTCGGAGCGGCGATCCTGACACCGGCCAGTCTCGGGCTCGTGGTGTCGACGATGCCGGCCGCGGTGCGCGCCCGGTCGGTGCGCATCTGGGCCGCCACCGGAGCGCTGGCCGCAGCGCTTGGGCCTGCGGTCGGTGGTCTGCTCGTCGAGGCATCGTGGCGGTGGGTGTTCCTCGTCAACGTTCCCGTCGGGGTCGCTGCCCTCATCGCGGGTGCGGTGGTGATCTCACGATCGGCTGACGAAACCGATGCGCAGATTCCCGACCTCCTGGGTGCCGGGCTGCTGGCCGTCGCCATCGCGGCACTGACCCTCGGGCTCGTCGAGGGGCCCGATTGGGGGTGGACCGACCCAAGGATCGTCGGCGCTTGGATTGTGGCAGCGGTCGCGTTGGCAGGGTTCATCGTCAGTTCCGCCCGGCATCGGGTACCGGTGATCGACCCGGCTCTGTTGCGAGTGCGCTCGTTCGCCTTCTCGAACCTCACCGCGGTACTGTTCGCCATTCCGTTCGCCGGTGCACTTCTCGCCAACATCCTGTGGCTGCAACAGGTCTGGGGATACTCGGCGATCAAGACCGGCTTCGCCGTGTCGACCGGTCCGCTCATGGTGCCGATCTTTGCCGCGGTGGCGCACCGACTCAGCGCACGAATCCCGGTGGGTGTCATCGTTTCTGCGGGTTGTGTCCTGTTCGGATTGGGCGGTGTGCTGATCGCGTTGTCGGTGGATTCGACGCCGGACTACGCGACGGAGATCCTGCCCGGGTGGCTGATCGGTGGCATCGGGGTCGGGCTGGCGCTGCCGTCGATCCTGTCGTCGGCGACTGCGGACCTTCCCGCGCATCAGGCGGCGACGGGAAGTGCCGTGGTCAACATGAGCCGCCAGATCGGCATGGCGCTCGGCGTCAGCCTCTTGGTCGCGATCCTGGGCACGCCGATCGGATATGCCGCCGCGCACAACGCCTTTCAGGAGGCGTGGTGGGTTCTTGCCGTGGTGGCGGTCGCGGGAGCGGTTGCCGCACTGGGCATGACGCCGCCGAAGACTCCTTCCACCCCACCCGCTGGCTGAGGTGCGGTTATGGGCGACTGAACTTCTCGGACCGGCCCAGCCTGCGCAGCCGGACCCACTCGGCGAAACCTTTCGGATCGCGTTGCTGCACAAGGAAGTACCAACCGAATCGGGCGTACTCCTGTGGGATGAGTTTGCGCATGCCGGGCTGGCTCATCAGGTAGCCGCGGTTGCGGTAGGTGAAGAACCGCTTGACGGCGTTGTCGGGGTACTGGGTGTGCATCCGGCCACCGAGGATGGGCCGGAACTCCGCCGACCCGTCGGGGTGGAGGTAGCCGGCGCGCAGGCAGGTGCCGAAGCGCACGCCCGAACGGACGAGCCGTCGGTGCACCTCAACCTCGTCCCCGCGGAAGAACAGTCGCAGATCCGGCACGCCGACTTGCTCGAGGCACGACGCGGAGAACAGCGCACCGTTGAAGAGCGAGGCAATGCCGGGCAGGAGGTCGGAGTCGTCGTCGAGGAACAGTTCCGAGCGCTTGCGGCGCCACACGAGGCCGCGTCGCAGCGGGAACGCGAGGGTGTCGGGGTCGTCGATGTTGGCGACCACCGGCGACACCTCGTCGAGCTGATGCCTTGCGGCACAGTCCAACAGCGTGCCGAGAACCTGTGTGCCGTCGGGTCGGCCGTCGTCGTCGGCGCACCACACCCAGTCGGCGCCCAATGCCAGGGCGTGAAGCATGCCGAGGGCGAAGCCGCCAGCTCCGCCGAGGTTGCGCTGCGATCCCAGGTAGGTCGTCGGGACAGGCTGTGCGGCAACAAGTTTCGCCACCGCTTCGTCATCGTCGTTGTCGACGACGATCAGGTGATCGACGGCGCGGTCCTGTCCGCTCACCACCTTCAGTGATTCGGCGAGCAACTCGACTCGACGGTGGGTCACCACCACCGCGACCACCCGTGCGTCGTCGGTCATGACTTGTCCAGGTTGGCCAGAACCTTGCGGACGTGCTCGGCGGCCTTGGGTCCCTCGTACGCCCCGACCACCTCTTCGATGCCGCCCTCCATCTTGATCTGACCGTGGTCGATCCAGAGTGCGCGGTCGCAGAGCTGCGCGAGGAATTCATTGGAGTGGCTGGCGAACACGAGGATGCCCGACCGCTCGACAAGCGCCTGCAGCCGTGCCCGCGCCTTCTTCATGAAGTCCGCGTCGACCGCGCCGATGCCCTCGTCGAGGATCAGGATCTCCGGGTCGATCGACGTCACCACCCCGAGCGCGACGCGCACCCGCATGCCGGTCGAATAGGTGCGCAGCGGCATCTCGAGGTGATCGCCGAGTTCGGTGAATTCGGCGATGTCGTCGATCTTCTTCAGCATCTCCTTGCGGGTCAGGCCCAGGAACATGCCACGGATGATGATGTTCTCGTAGCCGGAGATCTCCGGGTCCATGCCGACGCCGAGGTCGAACACCGGCGCCACGCGTCCCTTGACGCGGCATGCGCCTCGGGTGGGTTCGTAGATCCCCGACAGCAAACGCAGCAGCGTCGACTTGCCGGCACCGTTGTGGCCGACGAGGCCGACGCGGTCGCCGTGTTTGAGGTGGAGGTTGATGTTGCGCAACGCCTCGACGACGATCACATCCGAATCGGTGGAACCGATGACGCCGCCGGCCGCGCCGATCACGGACTTCTTGAGTGAGCGGGTCTTGGCGTCGAAGATGGGGAAGTCGACGCAGGCGTCCCAGGTGTCGACTCGAACCCTGTTGTCAGGTGCCATGGTGAGGTCCTAAACCCAGTACGCCACGCGGGCGCGGTAGTTGCGCATCACGAACATCGCCATCGCCCAGCCGACCGCGGTGCACCCGAGCACGATGATCCAGTGATAGAGCTCCACGTTGTCCCCGAGTAGTTCCCCGCGGGAGATCTCGAGGTAATGAAACATCGGGTTGAGCTCGACGATCCGCAGCCGCGACGAGTCGTCGCCGGCCGTGGTCTCGCTCAGGCTCTGCGCCGACCAGATGATCGGGGTCATGAAGAACACGAGGCGTACGACGGTCGTCAGCAGCTGGCCGATGTCCCGGAACCTGGTCGAGAGGATGCCGAACACGATCGAGACCCAGATCGCGTTGAGGATGAACAGACCCATGGCCGGGATCACGAGCAGCATGGAGAAACTGAACGGCGGTGGGAACACGATGAAGATCACCACGATGATCACCACGTTGTGGGCGAAGATGATCAGCTGCCGCCACACCACGCGGTACACGTGAACGCTCACCGGTGCCGGAAGCTGTTTGATCAGGCCTTCGTTCTTGGCGAAGATCTCCGACCCGTCCAGGATCGAGCTCTCGATGAAGGCCCAGAAGATGAAGCCCAGGGCCACGTACGGCAAGAATTTGCTCAGGTCCTGGCCGAACAGTTCGCCGTAGAGCAGGCCCATGGCGACCGCGGTGACGCCGGTCGCGATGGTGATCCACAACGGCCCGAGAACCGACCGTCGATACCGCTGCCTGATGTCTTGCCAGCCCAGGTGGAACCACAGTTCGCGGCTGTCGACACCGTCGCGGAGGTCCTTCACCGCACGTCGGAGCGTGCGTGAATCCGAACTCTCGGGACGCGCTGGGATCGCGTCGTCGTCGACTACCGCTGACACGGGGACTCACTGTACTTGCCGGTAGAGATCAGACCCTCGCGCGCCCGGGTGTTCAGAGGTACTGGCCGGTGCTGGGTCCGTGGGGACCGCCGGCCGTCATCCCGGGCGGCAGCGCGCCCTGACGCATCTGCTCGAGCTGGGCGCGGGCCGCCATCTGCTGCGCGAACAGCGCCGTCTGGATGCCGTGGAACAGGCCTTCGAGCCAGCCGACGAGCTGGGCTTGGGCGATGCGCAGTTCGGCGTCGGACGGGGTGGCGTCGTCGGTGAACGGCAAGGCCAGCCGCTCGAGTTCCTCGCGGAGCTCGGGCGCCAGCCCGTCTTCGAGTTCCCGGATCGACGACTCGTGGATCTCGCGCAGACGTGCGCGTGACGCGTCGTCGAGCGGAGCGGCGCGCACCTCCTCGAGGAGCTGCTTGATCATGGTGCCGATCCGCATCACCTTGGCCGGCTGTTCGACCATGTCGGCGATGTTGGCCTGCTCGTCGTCCTTGCCGGCGGTCGCGTCGGAGCCGCCGACGATGATGACATTGTCGGCGTCGGGGGTGGGCGTGCCGCCGAACGGGCCGGGGGTTGTGTCGTCGCTCATCATCATGGGTCCATTGTGCAGAAAGCGGGCTCACACAAGAGGCGGAGGGCCACTTGTGCGCGCGGTCTATCGTTGTGCCCATGCCGTTCGACGTCGCTCACGTGCGTGGTTTGTTTCCCTCGCTCGGTGACGGCTGGATCCACTTCGATCCGCAGGCCGGGATGCAAATACCGGATTCGGTCGCGAATGCGGTGTCGAGGGGATTCCGGCAGTTGGTGTCGGCACCCGGTGACGCCTATCCGGCGGCCCGGGAGAGTGCGGACGCCCTCGACGGCGCGCGTCGGGCGATCGGTGATCTGCTCGCCGCCGACGCCGCGGGGGTGGTGCTCGGCCCGTCGCGAGCGGCGCTGTTGCACGCGTTTGCCGAGGCGATCGCCCCGAACACCTGGCTGCGCGGCGAGGTTGTCGTCAGCCGCCAGGACGACGAGGCCAACATCGTCCCCTGGTTGCGGATCGTCGACCGATTCGGCGCGCGTGTCCGATGGGCAGAGGTCGACGTCGAGACCGGCGGCCTGCCGGTGTGGCAGTACCCCGACCTGATCAACGAGAACACCGAGATCGTCGCGGTGACGTTGGCGTCGGGCACGACCGGTGCGATCACCGACGTCAACGAGATCGCGCCGTTGACTCGCGAGGTGGGTGCGCTGCTCGTCGTCGACGCGACGAATGCCGCGCCCTATCTTCCGCTCGACATCCACGAACTCGCCGCCGACGTGCTGGTGGTTTCCGCGGAACGCTGGGGTGGACCGCGGATGGGGGCGATGGCGTTCCGGGAACCGCACACCATCGATCGTCTGCGGATGATGTCGATGAATCCGCGTGCGACCGGGCCCGCGCGTCTGGAACTCGAACCGCATCAGGGTGCGTTGCTGGCCGGGGTGGTGGCGTCGGTGGAGCATCTCGCGGGCCTCGACGAGGACGGAATCGGCAAACGTCGTCGTCGGCTGGAAACCGCGATGGACGGCGTCTACGACTACCTGCAGCGTCTGACGTTCTACCTCACGACCACGTTGGAGCAGCTCAATCAGGTCAACCTGGTGGGCACCGAGGAGAACCGGATACCGGCGGTGAGTTTCACTGTCGAGGGTGTCAGCGCCGACAAGGTGGTGCGTCGCCTCGCCGACAACGGCATCTGCGCGCTGGGTGATCTGCCGAGTCGAGCGCTGAACAGGATGGGGGTCGACGACTTCGGTGGCGCGGTGACCATCGGTCTGGCCCCGTACTCGACGCCATACGAGGTTGATCACCTGGTCAGGACGCTCGGCTCGCTGGGCTGACACGCACGTTCATCTGGTCGGTTGACCCGAAGGACTCGCGCTGCGCAATCGTGGCCGCTAGGTTGACGACAATGAATGTTGACACGGACCGGCAGCGCGCACTGACGCCGCAGGAGGTCGAGACCTGGGGCGCATTCGTCGACGGGGGCTGGGCGTTGATGGCGCGCGTCACCGACGAGATGAGTGCGCGGGGACTGGCCGTCGCCGACATGCGCTTGCTCGAAGCGCTCGAGGACACACCCGATCGCGGTATCAGCGAACTCGCAGACGCCGTCCACATGCGGGTCAGCACCGTGTCACGTCAGATTGCCCGGCTCATCGACGACGGTGAGGTCGAGAAGATCAAGTCCGACGGCGACGGCCGGCACCGGCTGGTGCGCCTGACGGAGCAGGGCCGAGCCACGCTGCATGAGCATGTGATGGTCCGTGACAGCGTGATTCGACGGCACGTCATAGACGTTTTGTCTCCGGAGGAATTCACCGCTCTCGGCGACGTATTCCGCCGAATTCGCGCGGGGATCCCCGGCTGCGCGGGCGAGTGAGTTGACTCTCGATTTCCCGAGTTATCGTATGTGACTCAGGCATCGTTGTCCCGGAAATCGGAGAAATCCTTGTCCCCCTTTTGGGGGTCTCGTTCGAGGACTTCCGAACAAAAACAAGTCTTGGTCAAGCGTCCATATTCTCCACGCCACGCCGAAACGTAGGTCGCGCACTCATGAGCGGGGAAATCTGTTGCCGCTCGGGATTGTTCGCGCCCATTATTCAGGAGCCACTGGTGCTTCCCTGGATCAGTGGGACTTCCTATTGAGGATCTCGAAATGCGCGCATTGGATTGTTAATTCCGGCAGGCTCGGCTCAATTTATGCTGCTTCTTTGAGCCGTGCCTATTTTGGTCGTTTACTGCATTCTGCAGAAAAGTTGTCGCCTGATTATTAGTGTGTGTGACTGGGATCACACCCATTCCTTCATGAGCCACGCGACGAATAGATCGGGAAATCCGATGCAAAGAGCTCTCCGTCCCATCGCCACCACCACCATCGCCTTTGCGAGTGTCACTGCGCTCGCGCTGGGCCCGATGACCACCCCGCCGGCGCTGACCCGCGATGTCGGGATCGAATCGCCGGCGATCGTCCCGACGGCCACGTGGACCGAATTGGTTCAGAACACGTCAGCGAACCTGGATCATCTGATACCGGTGCTGACGGCCGACCCATTGCGGCTCTTCAAGGTTGAGCGGGCAATGCCTGGTCAGCGGACCGGCGTGTCGGTGACGTAAGGCGCCCCTGGTCTCCGGAAATCTGGATGTTGCGAA